>NZ_LLXS01000030.1:0-74695 GCF_001431585.1 Stenotrophomonas pictorum JCM 9942
GAGGGAGGGCGGGTGGCGGCCGGCGCGTCAGCGCGGCGGGCCACCCCGTCCACCACGGCCGCCCTTCTGGCTGGCGGCCTTGAGCTGTTCCTCGGTCGGCGCCGGCGGCGCCTGGCCCGGGGCCAGCGCGTTGACCTTGCTGCCTTCCTTCAGGCGGAACTGGCCTTCGGTCACCACCTTGTCGCCGGGCTGCAGCCCCTCGCTGATCACCACGTGGCTGTCATCGACCTGGCCACCCTGTACGACCGGGCGCAGGGTGACGGTGTTGTCGGGCTTGATCAGATAGACGAAATCACCGGTGCTGCTGCGCTGCACGGCTTCGGCCGGCACCACCACCGCGCCGGGCAGCTCGCCCAGCTGCATGCGCACGTTGACGAACTGGCCCGGCCACAGCGTGCCATCGGCGTTAGGGAATTGCGCGCGCAGGCGGAACGTGCCGCTGCTGGCGCTGATCTGGTTGTCCACCACCTGCAACGTGCCGTCGGCGTTGACCACCGCGCTGCCCTCGCGGTCGAGCGTGGCGGTCGACAACGGGCCGTTGGCCTGCGCGCTGCGCACCGCGTCGAGCTGCTGCTCGGGCAGGTTGAACAGCACATAGGCCGGCTGCAGCTGGGTGACGGTGACGATGGCGCTGCCGGCACTGACCACGTTGCCCGGATCCACCGCGCGGATGCCGGTGACACCGCTGATCGGCGAGGTGATGCGGGTGTAGTCCAGCTGCACCTTGGCCTGGTCGGCCGAGGCCTGCGCGGCGGCGACCGCGGCCTGGTACTGGGCCACCTGGTTGCGCAGCGTGGTCAGGTCGGTCTGGGCGACAAACTGGCGATACTCGGGCGAGCTGGAACGCTCGTAGTTGGACTGTGCGGTGGCCAGCAGGGCCTGGTTCTGGCGTTTGCTGGCCAGGGCCTGATCGTACTGGGCCTGGAAGGTGCGCGGATCGATCTGCGCCAGCAGCTCGCCCTTTTTCACCGGCTGGCCTTCGCGGAAGTTGACGCTCAGCAGCTCGCCGCCCACCTGCGGGCTGACGGTGACGGTGTTGTAGGCGCTCACCGTGCCCTGCGCGGTCACATACACCGGCACGTCCTTGCGCTCGGCGGTCACCGCGGTGACCGGCACCGGTGCGCTGTCGCGGCCACCGCCGTTGCCACCGCGCATGCCCATCGCCTGCCCGGCGGCGGGCTGCTTGCCTCCTCCCATCATCCGGTAGCCGATACCGGCCACCAGCAGCACTGCAATGACCAGCAGCACGATCTTCCAGAAACGCGACATGCAAAAACTCCTGAGGAACCGGTGGGGGAGGACAGCGGGCAAGCCGGAGAGGATAACGTCCGTACCGGCGGGTGGACCCATGACCGATGGGCTACGTGTACAGACCTGCGTACAGGGTGAACGTTCCAGCGCGGGCTTGGTTGACGCTCGTGTGCAGCGGATTTTTGACCTACATTCCGGTCTTCGAGGATTGTGCAAGGGGAAGCGTCGATGGCCCGCAAGACCGTACTGCTGTCCGCACTGCTGTGCGCCCTGTCACCGCTGGTGGCGCAGGCCCGGGACGCCCAGCGTCCGGAAGTGGCTGCTGCCGCCGCGCGGCTGCAGCGGCAGGTGGTGGACTGGCGGCGCGACTTCCATGCCCATCCGGAACTGTCCAATCGCGAAGTGCGTACCGCGGCCAAGGTCGCCGAGCGCCTGCGGGCGATGGGCCTGACCCCCAAGACCGGGGTGGCCGTGCATGGTGTCGTCGCCATCATCAAGGGCGGCCTGCCGGGCCCGAAGATCGCCCTGCGCGCCGATATGGACGCGTTGCCGGTCACCGAGCAGACCGGCCTGCCGTTCGCCTCCAAGGCCACCGCCGAGTACCGCGGCGAGCAGGTCGGGGTGATGCACGCCTGTGGCCATGACGCCCACACCGCGACCCTGCTCGGTGTGGCCGATGCGCTGGTGGCGATGCGCGACACGCTGCCCGGTGAAGTGATGCTGATCTTCCAGCCGGCCGAGGAAGGCGCACCGCCGCCCGAGCAGGGTGGGGCCGACCTGATGCTGAAGGAGGGCCTGTTCAAGGACTTCAAGCCGGAGGCGGTATTCGGCCTGCATGTGTTCTCCAGCGTGCAGGCGGGCCAGATCGCGGTGCGCGGTGGCCCGCTGATGGCCGCCTCCGACCGCTTCGGCATCACCGTCAATGGCCGCCAGACGCATGGTTCGGCACCATGGAACGGCATTGACCCCATCGTCGCCGCCTCCGATCTGATCGGCACCGCGCAGACCATCGTCAGCCGCCGCGCCAACCTCTCCAGGCAGCCGGCCGTGCTCACCTTCGGCGCGATCAAGGGCGGCATCCGCTACAACATCATTCCCGATTCGGTGGAAATGGTCGGCACCATCCGCACTTTCGATCCGGACATGCGCAAGCAGATCTTCGCCGACCTGCGCAATGTCGCCGAACACACCGCCGCCGCGCACGGCGCCACCGCCGTCACCGACATCTATGAGAACGACGGCAACCCGGCCACGGTCAACGACCCGGCACTGACCGCACGCATGCTGCCCAGCCTGCAGGCGGTGGTGGGCAAGGACAACGTCTACGAACCGCCACTGCAGATGGGCTCAGAGGACTTCTCGCTGTATGCCCAACAGGTGCCGGCGATGTTCTTCTTTGTCGGTTCCACCGGTGCCGGCATCGACCCGGCCACCGCACCCAGCAACCACTCGCCGAAGTTCCTGCTCGACGAGAAGGCGCTGGACGTGGGCCTGCGCGCGTTGCTGCAGGTCTCGCTGGACTACCTCCACGGCGGCACCGGCCGCCGCTGATCCGGCAGCACGCGGCGCGCCTTGCTGTGCTGGCGGCGCGCCGGGGCAGGGGGCGCTGCGTTCGAGCCGGCGCCGGAGAAGCCCGTTGGGTCTGCGCCCGGGGCGTCATATAGCGGCCGGTCAAGCGCCAGCCCCTACAATTCCGCCCATGAATACCCCTGAAAATTCCAGTCTCGGCCGCGAGGTCGACTACCCCACCCGGTATGACGCCAGCCTGTTGTTCCCGATCCCGCGTGCCGCCGCGCGTGGCCAGATCGGTCTGCACGGCCCGGCCCTGCCGTTTATCGGCGAAGACCGCTGGCATGTATATGAACTGGGCTGGCTGGATGCGCGCGGCAAGCCCTGCGTGGCCACCGCCACGCTGTGGGTGCCGGCCACCTCGCCGAATCTGATCGAGTCCAAATCGCTCAAGCTGTATCTGAACTCGCTCAACAGCGCCCGCTTCAACAGCGCCGAATCCCTGCGTGAACGCATCACTACCGATCTGTCGAGCTGCGCCGGCGCCGATGTGCGGGTCGAGTTCGGACTGCCGCCGGTTGCCGAAGCACCGGGGCAAAGTGTCGATCATCTGGACGTGGCCATCGACCGCTACGGCCCGCCGGACGAGTCTTTGCTGCTGGCCGATGCCGAGTGCATTGTCGAAGAGACGCTCACTTCGGCGCTGCTCAAGTCCAATTGCCCGGTGACCGGCCAGCCGGACTGGGCCAGCCTCAGCATCCGCTACCGTGGTCCGCGTATCGATCGCGAAGGGCTGCTGCGTTATCTGGTCAGCTACCGTGACCATGCCGAATTCCACGAACAGTGTGTGGAACGCATTTTCCTCGGCCTGATGCACCGCTGCGCTCCCCAGGCGTTGCACGTCGAAGCGCGCTATACCCGTCGCGGCGGCCTGGATATCAACCCGCGACGGACCAGCGCCGGCGACGGCCTGTCCGCTGAAAACGCGTTCCGCGATGCCCGTCAATAATCGCTCCGTCAGCACCGCCGGTTTTTACACCCGCACGATGAAACCTTAACGGGCAGCGTGCAATGGTGGCCTCCAGTTGCGAAGGAGTGACTTGGATGGGTACCGAGAAAAAGGCCGATTTTTCCGATGTCACCGCCACGGTCAGCAGTACGGAGCAGAGCGCGCCCAAGGCCGACTTCTCCGATGTGACTGGAACGGTGGGCAGCACCGAACAGCGCGTTGGCGAACAGCAGTACACCGTGCAGAAGGGCGACAGCCTTTCCCGGATCGCCAAAAACCTGCTGGGCGATGCCAATGCCTGGAAGCAGATCTTTGAAGCCAACAGCGATGTGCTGGACGACCCGGACAAGATTTTCCCGGGGCAGGTGTTGAAGATCCCGCCGCCCCAGCGCTGATCCGGCGCTCTACCGTGGTCTATTCCCCTGGTTTTTCTGGAGCCGATCCGATGAAGAAGACGTCACTGAGCAGTGTCCTGATGATGGCCGTGGTGGGTGCTGCGGCACTGGCCGGTTGCAAGAAGAAAGAAGAAACCGTCATGACGCCGGAACCGGCCCCCGCGCCGGCGCCGATGGCCGAACCGGCACCGCCTCCGGCGGCGCCTGCGGTCAGCGTGACCTCGGTGACCGTGGGCAATACCGCGGCGGCGGACATGTCGGTGGCGCCGATGGCGATGCTCGCCCCTACCGACAAGATCATCGTCTCGGTGAAGACCAGCGGGACCGCCAGCAACGTGAATCTGGCGGCCAAGCTGATGTACCAGGATGGCCAGGTCGCCGGTGAGCAGAGCGCCGTGCTCAACACCACCGATACCGGCACGACCAATCTGGAATTCAGCAAGGCGAGCCCGTGGCCGGCTGGCAAGTACACCGCCGAAGTCATGGTCGACGGCAAGCCGGTTGGCATGCCACAGCAATTCGAAGTGAAGTAAGGAAAGCCGTTCCACGCCGACTCTCTCCCGGTCGTGGAATCGCATGGGCGCTGCCAACGGGCCGCGCCCTTTTTTATGGACGGCCCGGTGGCTGCGCAGTGGCCGGTGCTGTCCCCGGGTCAGACGCAACGGTTGCAATTGTGACCGGCAATCCGTGCCGCGGCATCGGGCGAGACGGCGCAAGGGCTGCGCGCAGGCGCCGGCCCCCGGGAGTTCCAGGCCCTACCTTCGCGTATGGCGCAATTTTGCCGGGACCGGCTTAAACCGCGACAATGCGGAGTGTTTTCCACTTGGTGCGCGTCGAGGTGACATCGCGGCTGGCCTCTGTGCCGATCCCTGCGTCTTGCCTCCATCGCCTGTGCCAATCCACGTTCTGCCTCCGTCAGCAAGAGAGTTCCTGCCCCCATGTCGAATACGCCGAAGATCATCTACACGCTCACCGACGAAGCGCCCTTCCTTGCGACCCAGTCGCTGCTGCCGATCGTCGATGCCTTTACCGCCACTGCCGGTATCACCGTCGAGACCCGTGACATCTCCCTGTCCGGCCGCATCCTGTCGCAGTTCCCGGATTTCCTGAAGGACGAGCAGAAGATCGGCGACGATCTGGCCGAACTGGGCGCACTGGCGACGAAGCCGGAAGCCAACATCATCAAGCTGCCGAACGTGTCCGCCTCGGTGCCGCAGCTCAAGGCCGCGATCAAGGAACTGCAGGACCAGGGCTACGTGCTGCCGAACTACCCGGACGCGCCCACCGACGAGGTCTCGCGCGACATCCAGGCGCGCTACGACAAGGTCAAGGGCAGTGCGGTCAATCCGGTGCTGCGCGAAGGCAATTCCGACCGTCGCGCGCCGCTGTCGGTGAAGAACTATGCCCGCAAGCATCCGCACCGCATGGGCGTGTGGTCGGCCGATTCCAAATCGCACGTGGCGCACATGGACGGCGGTGATTTCTACGGCAGTGAGAAGTCGGCCACCATCGCCAGCGCCGGCAGCCTGAAGATCGAGCTGGTCCAGAACGACGGCAAGACCGTCGTGCTGAAGGAAAAGACCGCGGTCAAGGCCGGCGAGATCGTAGACGCCGCGGTGATGTCGCGCCGCGCGCTGGCCAGCTTCATCGATGCGCAGGTGGGCGATGCCAAGGCGCAGGGCGTGCTGTTCTCGCTGCACCTGAAGGCGACGATGATGAAGGTCTCCGACCCGATCATGTTCGGTGTGGTGGTCGAGGAGTTCTACAAGGACGTGCTGGCCAAGCACGCCGCCGCATTGAAGGAAGTGGGCTTTGATGCCAACAACGGCATCGGCGATCTGTATGCGCGCCTGCCGCAGCTTCCTGAAGCCACCCGGGATGCGATCAAGGCCGACATCGCCGCCGAGTACGCCAAGCGTCCGGCCGTGGCCATGGTCAATTCCGACAAGGGCATCACCAACCTGCACGTGCCGTCGGACGTGATCGTCGACGCCTCGATGCCGGCAATGATCCGTGACTCGGGCAAGATGTGGAACGCCGAAGGCAAGCTGCAGGACACCAAGGCGGTGATCCCTGACCGCTGCTACGCCGGTGTGTATCAGGCCGTGATCGAGGACTGCAAGGCGCATGGCGCGTTCGATCCGGCCACCATGGGCTCGGTGCCGAACGTCGGCCTGATGGCGCAGAAGGCCGAGGAATACGGCTCGCACGACAAGACCTTCCAGATCGCCGCCGATGGCGTAGTCAAGGTCACCGACGAGGCCGGCAAGGTGGTGTTCGAGCACGCCGTGGAAGCCGGCGACATCTGGCGCATGTGCCAGACCAAGGACGCGCCGATCCAGGACTGGGTGAAGCTGGCTGTGTCCCGCGCCCGCTTGAGCAATACCCCGGCCGTGTTCTGGCTCGACGCCAACCGTGCCCACGATGCGCAGGTCATCGCCAAGGTCGAGCAGTACCTGAAGGACCACGACACCAGCGGGCTGGATATCCGCATCCTCGACCCGGTGGCCGCCACGGCGTTGTCGCTGGAGCGCATCCGCAAGGGCCAGGACACCATCTCGGTGACCGGCAACGTGCTGCGCGACTACCTCACCGACCTGTTCCCGATCCTGGAGCTGGGCACCAGCGCCAAGATGTTGTCCATCGTGCCGCTGATGGCCGGTGGCGGCCTGTTCGAGACCGGTGCCGGTGGTTCGGCCCCGAAGCACGTGCAGCAGTTCGTTGAAGAGGATTACCTGCGCTGGGATTCGCTGGGCGAGTTCCTGGCCCTGGCCGCCTCGCTGGAGCATCTGGCCCAGCGCTACGACAACCCGGCCGCCGCGGTGCTGGCCAAGGCACTGGACCAGGCCAACGGCAAGTTCCTCGACAACGACCGCTCGCCGGGCCGCAAGCTGGGCACCATCGACAACCGTGGCAGCCACTTCTACCTGGCCATGTACTGGGCGCAGGCGCTGGCAGCGCAGAATGACGACGCCGCACTGAAGGCGAAGTTCGCCCCGCTGGCCGAGGCGCTGGCCGGCAACGAGCAGAAGATCGTCGACGAGCTGGTCGCCGTGCAGGGCAAGGCCGTGGACATCGGCGGCTACTACCGCCCGGATCTGGCCAAGGCCGGCCCGTCAATGCGTCCAAGCGCAACCTTCAATGCCGCTCTGGCGACACTGAAGGGCTGAGGGACCTGGGCCTGCGCGCACAGCGCGGGCCATCGGAAGCAGAAGGCCTGCATCGCACGATGCGGGCCTTTTTCATGCGTGGCGCGGTGCGCCGGTGCATGGAATTTCGCGGGACTGGGCTCGTGCCGGCGTGTTGGCGTATGGTCGCAGCACGGGACTGGATAAGCATGCGCATGAACAGGTTCTGCTGTTTCCACGGTTGCACCGCCGCCTTGCCTCAACGGTGGCCGCAGGGATGAGTGCATCTGCCGACCAGCACGGGCAGGCGCAGCGGCTGGCCGCGTGCATCGTGCGTGGATTCGAGGACTACCACTCGGGGTTTGCGCAGGTGACGCGCCGCGCGCGCGAGCGCTTCCAGGTGTGCGACTGGGCCGGCGCGCAGCGCGACGCGGTGGAGCGTATCGCGCTGTACGATCAATGCATCGCGCGCTGTCGACAGCAACTGGACGGGCTGCAGCTGGGTGCGGCGCCCTCGCACGCGCTGTGGGCAGAGGTGAAGACCGGCTTTGCCGCATTGATCGATACCCGTATCGACGGCGAGTTGTACAAGACCTTCTACAACACCCTGACCCGGCGCTTGTTCGCAACCCGCGGGGTGGAGGACAGCATCGAGTTCATGGCGCTGGATATCGAGCCCTCCGATGCGATCACCCATCCGGTGGCGCGGCATGTGTATGCGGTGTCGGAAAACCGCCCGGCCGAGGCGTTCTCGCGGCTGCTGGGCGACTACGCCTTTGATGTTCCCTACCGTCATCAACTGCGCTGTGCGGCCGCCATCGCGGTGCGGTTGCAGGACGATCTAGCCCATTGGGGCGCCCATCCGGTGCGTGCGATCGAGCTGCTGGAAACCGTGTTCTACCGCGAGCGCCGTGCCTATCTGGTCGGTCGGGTGTTTGGCGAGCACCGTTTCTCGCCGTGTGTGATTGCCCTGGTCAATGAGGACGACGGTATCCGCGTGGAGGCGGTGCTGAGCCGGCGGCGTGATGTGGCGCATCTGTTCGGGGTTTCGCGCAGCTACTTCCAGGCCGATCTGCCCACCGTGGCTGACGCGGTGGTGTTCCTGCGCAGCATCCTGCCGGGCAAACCGGTGGATGAGATCTACACCGTGCTGGGTCGGGCCAAGCAGGGCAAAACCGAGCGCTATCGCACCTTCTTCAGCCACTTCCAGCAACACCACAACGAGCTGCTGGTGCATGCCGAAGGCACGCCGGGCATGGTCATGTCGGTGTTCACGCTGCCTAGTTATCCGCTGGTGTTCAAGCTGATCCGCGACCGTTTCGCCTGGCCCAAGACCATGAGCCGGCAGGATGTGGAGGACAAGTACGCGCTGGTGTTCAACCTGGACCGCATCGGCCGTCTGCTGGACGCGCAGCCATATCGCCATCTGCGCTTCCCGCGACAGCGTTTCGCACCGGCGTTGTTGCAGGAGCTGGTGGATGAGTGCAGCCAGAGCGTGCACATCGATGGCGACGAGGTGGAGATTGCGCTTTGCTATGTGCAACGCCGGTTCCGCCCGTTGAATCTGTATCTGCGCGAGCAGGGGGCCGATGCGGCGCGCGCGGCCGCGCTGGATTACGCACAGGCGATCCGTGACATGGCCTGCAACAACATCTTCCCCGGCGACATGCTGCTGAAGAACTTCGGCGTATCGCGCCATGGCCGTGCGGTGTTCTACGACTACGACGAGCTGTGCCTGGTCACCGACTGCAACTTCCGCGCCTGGCCGGCGCCGCGCAATCACGAGGAGGCCCTGGCCAGCGAACCGTGGTTCCATGTCGCCGCCAATGATGTGTTCCCGGAGCGTTTTCCGCTGTTCATGGGCTTGCCCAAGGCGCTGCAGGAGCTGGTTGCTGAAACGCACCGCGACCTGTTCGATCCGGCCTGGTGGCAGGGGCTGCAGGCGCGTTTCAGGCGCGGGGAGTTTCCCGATACGCCGCCGTATCCGCGTGCGCTGCGGATCGCCTAGTTGCCGCGGCTAACTATCCGGGCTGTAATCGGCGCACAGCAACCTCAAGGGAGTGTGGTGATGAAGAACTGGTTCCGGGCGATGGGATTGGCCGGTGTCGTGCTGCTGGCGACGCCGCTGGTGGCCACGGCGGCGGGTTACGGGCCGGCCGCTGTGCGCGAGCAAGTGGAAAGCAGCATGCTGGTGCGGGGAGAAGTGCAGATCGAAACCGATGGAACGGTCTCGGCGGTAACGCTGCATCGTGAAGAGAAACTGCCCCGCGGGGTAGTGACGCTGGTACGCGAGGCGGCACTGCAGTGGCGCTTCGAGCCGATCGTGGTGGAGGGCGCCGTGGTCAAGGCCATCGCGCCGATGAGCCTGCGTGTTATTGCCCGCAAAGGGGAGGGCGACAGTTTTGAAGTCGCGCTGCGGGGGTTGAATTTCCAGCGCTTCGATTCCGAAGATCCGCAGAATGTCGCCAGTCTGGACATGCCGCCACCCCGCTATCCGGAGCAGGCGTGGCGTACCGGCGCATCCGGTGATGTCTACCTGCTGGTCAGGGTCGGGCGCAATGGCCAGGTGGAGGATGCGTTTGCCGAGCAGGTGAATCTTGGCTTCCTCAGCAGCGCTGCCGAGCAGCGGCGTTTCCGGGAGCTGTTTGCGCGCAATGCGGTGGCAGCGGCCAGGCGATGGACGTTCCGTACCCCGACCACGGGAGAAACCGCATCGCAGCCGTATTGGAACATCCGCGTGCCGGTGAGTTACCGGCTGAGCACGGGAACGGTGCCCCGTGAGCATGACGGGTACGGGCGGTGGAACAGCTACGTGGCCGGTCCGCGCGAATCCGCGCCATGGCGTGATGCTGCGCAGGAAGCCCACTTCTCGCCCGATACGCTGCCCGAAGGTGGCGTCTACATGGCCGATGCCAAGGGGCCGCGGTTGCTGACGCCACTGCACGGCGGTTGATTGCACGATCCGGTACTGTCCGGGGTACTCCCTGCAGCGGGGGGTACCCGCATCAGCTGGCGCCCGCGTCACGCGGGCAAATGAAAAGCCCCGCTTTCGCGGGGCTTTTCAGTCGCGATCCCGGTGAAGGAATCAGCGTTTCATCGAGCCGAAGAACTCGTCGTTGGACTTGGTGTTCTTCATCTTGTCCAACAGGAATTCCATCGCCGCGATCTCGTCCATCGGGTGCAGCAGCTTGCGCAGGATCCAGATCTTCTGCAGCAGCTCCGGTTCGATCAGCAGGTCTTCGCGGCGGGTGCCGGAACGGTTGATGTCGATGGCCGGGTACACGCGCTTTTCGGCGATACGGCGGTTCAGGTGCACTTCGCTGTTGCCGGTGCCCTTGAACTCCTCGTAGATCACCTCGTCCATCTTCGAGCCGGTTTCCACCAGCGCGGTGGCGATGATGGTCAGCGAACCGCCTTCCTCGACGTTGCGCGCCGCGCCGAAGAAACGCTTCGGGCGGTGCAGGGCGTTGGCGTCGACACCGCCGGTCAGCACCTTGCCGGAGCTGGGCACGACGTTGTTGTAGGCACGCGCCAGACGGGTGATCGAGTCCAGCAGGATCACCACGTCCTTCTTGTGCTCGACCAGGCGCTTGGCGCGCTCGATCACCATTTCGGCAACCTGCACGTGGCGCGCGGCCGGTTCGTCGAAGGTCGAGGAAACCACTTCGCCGCGCACCGTGCGCTGCATCTCGGTCACTTCTTCCGGACGCTCATCCACCAGCAGCACGATCATGTGGACTTCGGGGTGGTTGGTGGTGATGGCTGTGGCCACCTGCTGCATCAGCATCGTCTTGCCGGCTTTGGGCGGTGAAACGATCAGCGCACGCTGGCCCTTGCCCTGCGGCGCCATCAGATCGAGGATGCGGCCGGTGATGTCTTCCGAGGAACCGTTGCCACGCTCCAGGGTGAAGCGCTTGCGCGGGAACAGCGGGGTCAGGTTCTCGAACAGCACCTTGTTCTTCGAGGCTTCGATCGGCTCACCGTTGATGGTGTCCACGATGTTCAGCGCGAAGTAGCGTTCGCCATCTTTCGGAAAACGGATGCGGCCGGAGATATGGTCGCCGGTGCGCAGGTTGAAGCGGCGG
Source organism: Stenotrophomonas pictorum JCM 9942 (assembly GCF_001431585.1). Lineage (NCBI taxonomy): Bacteria > Pseudomonadati > Pseudomonadota > Gammaproteobacteria > Lysobacterales > Lysobacteraceae > Stenotrophomonas > Stenotrophomonas pictorum. The sequence continues at coordinate 11,378 of NZ_LLXS01000030.1, forward strand.
ATCTGGCTGGGCGAGATGTAAGTATCGTCCGGACCGGCCAGGTAGCTGGCCTCGGCCGCACGCAGGAAGCCGAAGCCGTCGGGCAGGATTTCCAGCACCCCATCGGCGGCAACGCCTTCACCGTGACGGGTCAGCACCTTCAGCAGCGCGAAGATCACGTCCTGCTTGCGGGCACGGGCCACGCCTTCGGAAATCTGCAGCTGCTCGGCCACTTCCAGCAGCTTGTGCGCCGGCATGCGCTTGAGATCGCTCAGCGAATAGACCGGGAAGCCTTCCGGCACGCTCGGCATCGAGCGGGGCACGTAGACCTCATTGCCGCCGTCACCGGACATGCCGCTGTCATCGCGTGGGCGGTTGCGGTCACGGTCGCGACGGTTGCGGAAGCGGTCACGGCGGTTGCCCTGACCCTGACCCTGCGCATTGTGCTGGCCCTGGCGCTGCTGGCCATCGCTGTTGCGCGGCTCGCCGCCATCGTCCTGCGGACCGCTGGATGCAGCAGCCTGTCCCTCATGGCTGCCAGAGCCGGTGGCCGGTGCGGATGATTCGCTGGCCTGAGCCTGAGCCTGAGCCTGAGCCTGAGCCTGAGCCGGCGGTGCGGCGGGCAAGGGCAATGCCGGCTGGGCCGGTGCGGAGGCTGCCGGAGCGCTGGTGTCGCTGGCTTCGACGGTCTTGGCAACGCGCGGCTTGCGCACGCGCTTCTCGACGGGCGCGTCGGTGCTCCCGGTTTCGGAAGGAGTGTTCTCGGACAAGTGCTTGATTCCTCTCGCTTGGATGTGCGAGCGCCCTGCGGGGCGGCGAACTGGTTGGGAAGGGTCCGGGCTAGAACCCGACCGGAGGGTGCGGCAAGCGAATGCTGCCGGATGTCGCGACACTAACACCGCCCAGTGTGGCGGTGCAAGATGCCGGGAAACCTTGTTGGGCCGGCATATGGCAGGCCCGGAGGGGCCGGCGGCGGACAGCCGCCGGACCTTGCCGCTTGATCAGGCCAGGGCCTTGTCGATCATCTGGCTCAGCTGGCCTTTGCCGACCGCACCGATCTGGGTGGCCTGGATCTGGCCATCCTTGAACAGCAGCAGCATCGGGATCGAGCGCACGTGATACTTCACCGCAGTGGCGCGGTTCTCGTCCACGTTGACCTTGGCGATCTTCAGCTTGCCGTCGTAGGCATCAGCGAGCTCGTCCAGAACCGGGGAAATCATCTTGCACGGGCCGCACCATTCAGCCCAGAAATCCACCAGGACCGGTTCGCCGGATTGCAGGACGGCGGTGTCGAAGTCGGCATCGCCGACGTGTAAAACCTTATCGCTCACTTTGGAGTCTCCTGGTGCAATGCGACTACCCGTGCCGGGTTGGCCGTCGCATTGCGGTAAACTGGGGCATTCGCGTAGACATACAGGGCAGGGCCCAACGTCACGCGACCCGGCGCAGGGGCCGCAGTGTGCGACGGCACCCGAATCGATGCAAGCTGCCCGGCCACCTTGGCCGGCCGGCACAACAAAGACAGAATAATGAGCGACAAACCGCTGACCGATGTGACGTTTTCCTCCTTCGACCTGCAGCCCTCGCTGGTGGCAGGCCTTGAAGGAGCTGGCTTCACCCGCTGTACCCCGATCCAGGCGCTGACCCTGCCGGTGGCCTTGCCCGGCGGCGATGTGGCCGGCCAGGCGCAGACCGGCACCGGCAAGACGCTGGCCTTCCTGGTGGCGGTGTGCAACCGCCTGCTGACCCGTCCGGCGCTGGCCGACCGCAAGCCGGAAGACCCGCGCGCGCTGATCCTGGCGCCGACCCGCGAGCTGGCGATCCAGATCCACAAGGACGCGATGAAGTTCACCGCCGACACCGGGCTGCGCTTTGCGCTGGTCTACGGCGGTGTGGACTACGACAAGCAGCGCGAGCTGCTGCAGCAGGGCGTGGACGTGATCATCGCCACACCCGGCCGCCTGATCGACTACGTCAAGCAGCACAAGGTGGTCTCGCTGCACGCCTGCGAGATCTGCGTGCTGGACGAAGCCGACCGCATGTTCGACCTGGGCTTCATCAAGGACATCCGCTTCCTGCTGCGGCGCATGCCCGAGCGCACCACGCGCCAGACCCTGCTGTTCAGCGTCACCTTGAGCCACCGCGTGCTGGAGCTGGCCTACGAGCACATGAACGAGCCGCAGAAGCTGGTGGTGGAGACCGAAAGCATCACCGCCGACCGCGTGCGCCAGCGCATCTACTTCCCGGCCGACGAGGAAAAGCTGCCGCTGCTGATCGGCCTGCTGTCGCGCAGTGAAGGCGCCCGCACCATGGTGTTCGTCAATACCAAGGTGTTTGTCGAGCGCGTCGCCCGTGCGCTGGAAAAAGCCGGTTACCGCGTCGGTGTGCTGTCCGGTGACGTGCCGCAGAAAAAGCGCGAAAGCCTGCTCAAGCGGTTCCAGGCCGGCCAGCTGGAAGTGCTGGTGGCCACCGATGTGGCCGCGCGCGGTCTGCATATCGATGGCATCAAGTACGTCTACAACTACGACCTGCCGTTCGACGCCGAAGACTACGTGCATCGCATCGGCCGCACCGCGCGTCTGGGCGAGGAGGGCGATGCGATCAGCTTCGCCTGCGAGCGCTATGCGATGGGTCTGCCGGACATCGAGGCCTATATCGAGCAGAAGATTCCGGTTGAAGCGGTGACCAGCGAGCTGATGACCGCGCTGCCGCGTCCGGAACGCGCGCCGCTGCCCGAAGGCGAGGCCGAGGAAAGCGTGGGTGCGATTTTCCGCGAGGCCCGCGAGCAGAAGGCGGCCGACGAGGCCCGTCGCGGTGGTCGTGATGGCAAGCCGGGGGGCAGCCGTGGTGCCGATGGCAAGCCGCGCCCACCGCGCAAGCCGCGCGTGGAGGGTGAGCACAAGGCGGTCGATGCCGCGCCCAGGCCGCCGCGTCCGGCCGCCGTGGAGGCGCCGTCGGCGAGCGACAGCCCGACCGTGGAAGGTGAGCGCGCGCCGCGCAAGCGTCGCCGTCGCCGTCATGGCCGTCCGGTCGAAGGCGCCGAGGGCGCGCCAGCCGCCGCGCCCTCGACCAATGGTCCCACCCACGTGCCGGCCAAGCCGATGCGCACGGCGGGCAACGAGGCCGATTCGTTCCTGACCCGGCTGGGCCGCAAGATCCGCCGCATGTTGTCGGGCAGCTGATCGTCGCGGTCTCCGCGCCGCCTCGCAGTGCGGCGGCGCACGCGGGCCGCGCTCCGGCATAATCGCCGCATGAGCGTCCTGCGTTTTGACAATGTCACTAAACACTATGCCGGTGGCCATCCGGCGCTGGTGGATGTCAGCTTCGAGGTGGCCGCCGGCGAAATGCTGTTCGTCACCGGGCATTCGGGGGCAGGCAAAAGCACCCTGCTCAAGCTGATCCACCTGAGCGAGCGCCCCACGCGCGGCGCGGTTTTGTTCGCTGAGCGCAATCTGCTGAAGGTGCGCGGCGGCAAGGTCGCCCTGCACCGGCGCCAGGTCGGCGCGGTCTATCAGGATCACCGCCTGCTGACCGACCGCAGCGTCGGCGAGAACGTCGCCTTGCCGTTGATCCTGCGCGGTGATCGTCGCGCCGATGCGGACAAGCGCGTGCGCTCGGTGCTGGAGCGGATGGGCCTGGGGCATCGCGAGAAGGCCCTGCCCACGCAGCTGTCGGCCGGTGAGCAACAGCGCGTGGGCATCGCCCGCGCGATCGTGGCCGAACCCAGGCTGCTGGTGGCCGATGAGCCGACCGGCAATCTGGATCCGGCACTGGCGGCGGAAATCATGACCTTGTTCGCCGAACTGCCGGCGCGTGGCACCAGCGTGCTGGTGGTCAGCCATGACCTGGCCCTGCTCAAACAGATGCGCAAGCGCGTGTTGATCCTCGATCACGGCCGTCTGGTCGATGACATTTCGCCGCAGGACCTGGCCGAATGAGCGTACGTACCCCCAACAAGCCCGCCAACAGCGCAGTGGCCGCGCCCTCGCGGCTGGGGATCTGGATCAGCCATCACCTGCACAGTGTGGTGTTCAGCCTCGGCCGTGCACTGCGCAAGCCATGGGCGACCCTGCTGACGGTGGCGGTCATGGCGCTGGCATTGGCATTGCCGCTGGGCCTGTCCATCGCCCTGGACAACCTCAAGCATTTTTCCGGCAGCGTGCAGCAGTCGCGCGACATCAACCTGTTCCTGAAGCCGGATCTGGATGCAGCCGCCACGCAGGCCGTGGTGCAGTCGCTGCGCGGCCGCGCCGATGTGGCGCAGGTGGTGGTGCGTTCGCCCGATGAAGGATTGGCCGAGCTGCGCCACAGCGCCGGGCTGGGCGAGGCGATCGATGCGCTGGGCGACAATCCGTTGCCGACCTTGCTGATCGTCACCCCCGCCCATGGCGATGATGCAGCGTTGGCCAAGTCACTGGAGGCGCTGCCGCAGGCCGATCTGGTCCAACACGATGCACTGTGGCGGCAACGGCTGGACGGCTGGCTGGACTTCGGCGCGCGGCTGGTGCAGGTGCTGTCGCTGTTGCTCGGGCTGGGCGCGGCGCTGGTGGTCGGCAATACCGTGCGGCTGGATATCCAGGCCCGCCGCGAGGAGATCGGCGTGCTGCAGCTGCTCGGCGCCAGTGACGGCTTCATCCGCCGCCCGTTTGTCTATCTGGGCGCGTGGTACGGACTGGGTGCCGGGCTGGTCGCGCTGGCGTTGATCGGCGTCTGCGGGCTGGCGCTGCGGCCGCCGCTGGCCGCGCTTTCTCAAAGTTATGGCAGCCCGTTCGTGCTGCATGGGCTGGATCTGTTCCATTCGGTGATGGTGCTGGTGGCGACGACGATCCTGGGTTGGCTGGGGGCATGGCTGGTGACCGGCCACTTCCTCAGGCAGACTCGCCCGACCGAGACCTGAGGCCCGCATGCGAGCGCAAGAACTTAAACATCTGATCAGTGACGCCCCGCGGGTGATGGTGGTCGATGGTTCCAAGCTGGTCCGCCGGCTGATTTCCGATGTGCTCAAGCGCGAGCTGCCGGATGTGGATGTCATCGGCTGCGCGAGCATCGCCGAGGCCCGCGAGGCATTGGCCGCCGGCCCGGTGCATCTGGTCACCACGTCGCTGGCGTTGCCCGATGGCGATGGCCTGGCGTTGGCGCGCAGCGTGCGCGAAACCGCGGGGCAGGCGTATGTGCCGGTGATCGTGGTCTCCGGCGATGCCCAGCAGCATCTGGAACAGCGCCGTTTCACCGAGTTCGTCACCGACTATTTCGACAAATCGCTGGGCCACGAGGCATTGGCGACCTTCATCCGCGGCTATGTGCAGCCTGAGCCGGTGCCCGGCGCCACTGTGCTGTACGTGGAAGACAGCCGGGTGGTGGCCGAGGCGACCAAGCGCATGCTCGAACGCCACGACCTGCAGGTGGTGCATGTGCTTACCGCCGAGGACGCGTTCTCGCTGCTGACGGCCGAATCGCTGGGCCGCACCGTGCGTCGCATCGACCTGGTGCTGACCGACGTCACCCTCAAGGGCGAGCTCAACGGGGGCGACGTGGTCGAGCGCATCCGCGTCGATTTCGGCTATGGCAAGCGCCGTCTGCCGGTGCTGGTGATGACCGGCGACAGCAATCCGCACAACCAGTCGGCGCTGCTGCAGTCCGGTGCCAATGATCTGGTGCAGAAACCGGTGGAAGAACGCCTGCTGGTGACCAAGGTGCTGTTCCAGCTGCGACTGGCACGGCTTTCCCAGCCGGTCGTGGTGCTGTGAGCGAAGCGGCATCTGCGCCGATCCAGCTTGAATCCAGCTGGAAGGCCAGGATCGGCGACTGGCTGCTGCGCCCGGACATGCGCGAGCTGGCCGCGTTCCTGCGCCAGCGCAAGGCCGCCGGCGCGCAGGTGTTTCCTCCCGGGCCGCAGATCTTTGCCGCGTTCGAGGCCACGCCGTTCGAGCAGGTCAAGGTGGTGGTGCTGGGCCAGGACCCGTATCACGGCTATGGCCAGGCCCATGGCCTGAGCTTTTCGGTGCCGCCGGGCGTGCCGGTGCCGCCCTCGCTGCTCAACATCTATAAAGAGATCGAGGCCGATCTGGGCATTCCGCGCCCGGACCACGGCTGTCTGCTGCCGTGGGCGCGCCAGGGCGTGCTGCTGCTCAACGCCGTGCTCACGGTGGAAGAGGGCAAGGCCGGCGCGCACCAGGGCCGCGGCTGGGAAGGATTCACCGATCACGTGGTGGATGTGCTCAACCGCGAGCGCGAGGGGCTGGTATTCCTGCTGTGGGGCGCCTACGCCCAGCAGAAGGGCAAGGTCATCGACACCCGCCGCCACCGCGTGCTCAAGGCGCCGCATCCGTCGCCGTTGTCGGCGCATCGCGGCTTCCTCGGCTGCCGTCACTTCTCCCAGGCCAATGACTACCTGCAGCGGCGCGGGCTGGGCCCGGTCGACTGGGGTCTGCCATCGCGCCAGGTGCTGGAAGCCGGGTTCACTGCTGTCTGAATCTCCTTGATGCCTGTCATATCGCGGTGGCGTTGGCTTTGCTACGGTAGGACCTGTTGGAATGCTCCTGCGTCGCGGTCGCCCATTCAGCTTTTACTGTGAGTTTTGCGACAAAAACAGAACGCTGGAACTTTTTCTGTACTCAGCAGTCCAATAGTCCGACTGCTAAGATGAGGTCCTATGAGCCAGAACACCTCTACTGCCCTTGTGGCAAACAATCTCCCGATTCCCAGTGCGCTCGGTTCGCTGGACGCCTACATCGGTGCCGTGCACCAGATTCCGGTGCTGTCGGTCGATGACGAGCAGGAACTGGCGCGTCGTTTCCGTGATGCGCAGGATCTGGACGCCGCCCGCGAACTGGTGCATTCGCACCTGCGTTTCGTCGTGCACGTGGCCCGTGGCTACAACGGTTACGGCCTGCAGCTGGGTGATCTGATCCAGGAAGGCAACATCGGCCTGATGAAGGCGGTGAAGCGTTTCGACCCGGACATGGGTGTGCGGCTGGTGTCCTTCGCCGTGCATTGGATCCGTGCCGAGATGCACGAGTTCATCCTCAAGAACTGGCGCATCGTGAAGGTCGCCACGACCAAGGCGCAGCGCAAGCTGTTCTTCAACCTGCGCAAGTCCAAGACCCGTCTGGGCTGGTTGAACGCGGCTGAAGTCAGCGCCGTGGCCAAGGACCTGAACGTGTCCGAGCGCGAAGTGATGGAGATGGAATCGCGTCTGTCCGGCCGTGACATCGGTTTCGATGCCCCCACGGATGATGACAATGACCACGCGCCGCCGTCGCCAGCAGCCTATCTGGTGGCACGCGAGGAAGATCCGTCGCAGGCCTATGAGCGCGAGGACAGCGAAGACAACCAGATGCAGCTGTTGCGCGAAGGCCTGTCCAAGCTGGATGAGCGTTCGCGTGACATCATCGCCCGCCGTTGGCTCGATGCCGACTGCAAGGTGACGCTGCAGGAGCTGGCCGACGAATACGGCGTGTCGGCTGAACGCATCCGCCAGATCGAGGCCAATGCGCTGAAGAAGATGAAGGCGCTGTTCGCCGCCTGAGCGGAGCGATATCGGCGTGACAAGGCAAAGGCCCGGGATTCCGGGCCTTTGCCGTTTCCGCCGGTTGTGAGCCGCATGCCGATGCCCGCGGTTTACGGCGGCGCATCGGTATGCGGCCGATCGCCGGCATGCATCCCGGCGAACGGCGGTGTGGCTTCATCTCCGGCACCGCTGTCGGCATCGCCGAAGATGATCCGTGCGCCGCGCTGGTAGCTCCAGTACGCCACCGCCCAGTTCAGCAGCACCACCAGCCGGTTGCGGAAGCCGATCAGGAACACCACGTGCGCCGCCAGCCAGAACCACCACGCCAGCACGCCCGACAGCTGCAGCCGGCCCAGATGCACGATGGCGGCCATGCGCCCGATCGTGGCGAGGTTGCCTTGGTCGCGGTAGTGGAAAGGCGCCGGTGCCGGCGCATGGCGCAGTCGCGCCTGGATGACCGTGGCCAGGTAGCTGCCCATCTGCTTGGCCGCCGGTGCCACGCCCGGAACCGGACGGCCATCGTCTTGCTGAATTGCCGCCAGATCCCCGGCGACGAAGATCTCCGGATGGCCGGGGACGGTCAGGTCCGGCTGCACCCGTACGCGCCCGGCGCGGTCCAGCGCTACCTCCAGGGTCCGTGCCAGCGGCGAGGCGGCCACGCCGGCGGCCCAGACTACCGTGCGGGCCGGAATATGGGTGTCGCCCCACGTGAAGCCGTGGTCATCGATTGAGGTGACGGCGGCGCCGGTGAGCACCTCCACGCCGAGTTTCTCCAGCTGCCGCCGCGCCTTGAGCGAGAGCGGCTCCGGAAAGCTGGACAGCACCCGTGGCCCGGCTTCGACCAGCCGGACCTTGGCCGCGGCCGGATCGATGTGGCGGAACTCGTTTTTCAGGGTGTGGCGGGCGATCTCGGCCAGGGTGCCGGCCAGCTCGACGCCGGTGGGGCCGCCGCCGACGATGGCGAAACTCAGCCAGGCGGCTTTGCGCGCCGGGTCCGGTTCGGCCTCGGCACGTTCGAAGGCCAGCAGCAGTTTGCGGCGCAGCGCCAGCGCGTCGTCGAGGGTCTTCAGTCCGGGCGCGTCGGCGGCCCATTCGTCATGGCCGAAGTAGGCGTGGGTGGCGCCGCAGGCCACGACCAGCAGGTCGTAGCCGATCCGGCTGCCATCGCCCAGCCGCACCTGTCGGGCCTGCCTGTCGATCGCCACCACCTCGCCCAGCCGGACCTCGGCATTGTGCTGGCGGCCCAGGATGTGGCGCAGCGGCGCGGCGATATCGGGGGCCGACAGTCCGGCGGTGGCCACCTGGTACAGCAGCGGCTGGAACAGGTGGTGGTTGCGGCGGTCGACCAGGGTGATCCGCAGCGGTGCACCGGCCAGCGCACGGGTGGCCCATAAACCGGCAAAGCCGCCGCCGATGACCACAAGATGGGGAACGCGCGACATGCAGGACTCCGGTCGGGGCCGGCGGACCGGCCGGGTGGGGACGACAGTCACTGCCGATCATCGCACTGATGGGGCGTGAACCGGCGATGGTCGATACTCGGGAGCCGTCCATTGCCGTGGAGCAGCGCCGTGTCCGACCCTGAAAAGCGTATCGCCGTATTGATCGATGCCGACAACGCGCCGGCATCGAAGATCGATGAAATCCTGGTCGAGGTGGCCGCGTTCGGTGTGGCCAATGTGCGCCGCGCCTATGGCGACTGGAAGAATCCGCGGCTCAAGGGCTGGGAGAGCGTGCTGCACGAGTTCGCGATCCGGCCGATCCAGCAGTTCGCCTATTCCAAGGGCAAGAACGCCTCAGACATGGCGATGGTGGTGGATGCGATGGACCTGCTGTACGCGCGCAACCTGGACGGCTTTGCCATCGTCTCCAGCGATGCCGACTTCACCCCGCTGGTGATGCGGCTGCTGACCGACGGGGTGAAGGTCTATGGTTTTGGCGAGCAGAAGACGCCGCTGGCCTTCGTCAACGCCTGTTCCAAGTTCACCTACCTGGAAGCGCTGGGCAATGACGAACCGGAGCCGGTGATCACCACGGCGCACACCGCGGCCGCGGCGCCGGCGGAGGCTGACGCCACCGGCGATCCGGCCCCGGCTGCACCGATCACGCCACGGCCGGGCAACGAGCTGCGCGGTGACAGCCGCCTGCTCAATCTGCTGCGCGGTGCGATCGATGCGGCCGCCGATGACCAGGGCTGGGCCAAGCTCAGCGCGGTGGGCAACCAGATCGCCAACCGCGCCTCGTTTGATTCGCGCAATTACGGCTACCGCAAGCTCAGTGATCTGCTGGCGGCGGTGGGCCTGTTCGAGCTGAAGAAGGAAGGCAAGACCAGCTCGGTGCGGGTGCTGCCGCGCAAGGGCGCGCGCTGAACGCCGGCATGAGGGAGCCGCTCACACCACGGGAGGGACACAGATGCTGAAAATCTGGGGACGGCGCAATTCCAGCAACGTGCGCAAGGTGCTGTGGTGTGTCGAGGAGATCGGCCTGCCCTATGAATCGATCGAGGTCGGCGGCGCCTTTGGCGGCACGCATACGGCCGCATACCGGGCGATGAATCCCAACGGTCTGGTGCCGGTGATCGAGGATCACGGCCTGCCGCTGTGGGAATCGAACACCATCGTGCGCTATCTGGCCGCGCGCTATGCGTTGGGCAGCCTGTATCCGGAAGAGGTGGCCGAACGCGCGCAGAGCGAGAAGTGGATGGATTGGACCAGCTCGAGCTTCGCGGTGGCCTTCCGCGACCTGTTCTGGGGCGTGGTGCGTACCGCGCCGGCCGATCGCGATGAAGTGCGGATCGCCGCCGCGCTGCTGCGCTGTGGCGAGCTGCTGGCGCTGGCCGATGCCGAACTGTCACAGCGGCCATGGCTGTCGGGCGAGCGCTTCGCGATGGGCGATATCCCGCTGGGGGCCTTCGCCTATGCGTGGTTCCAGATGCCCATCCAGCGCCCGGAGCTGCCGCATCTGGCCGCCTGGTATGCACGGCTGCAGCAGCGCCCGGCCTATCGGACCGCGGTGATGACGCCGCTGACGTAAGCACGCGGGCGCACCGTATCGATCGGCACGCGGCAGGCGATCGGCAAAAAACAGCCGCGCTGGAGCCAGCGCGGCTGTCGGGTGTTGCAGGTCCCGCACCCGAAGGTACGGGAGCCGGGGCTTAGAACTTGAAGTTCAGGCCCAGGTACAGCTGGCGGCCGGTGTAGCTGTTGGACAGCAGGCGCGCCTTGGTGTCGTTGCCCAGGTGCACGCGCTGTTCGGACTTGGTGGCGTTCAGTACCGAGGCGGTCACCGTCAGGTCCTCGCGGATGTTGTAGGCCGCGTTGAGGTCCAGCTGGTCGTACGGCTCGGAGTAGGAGGTGAAGCCGTTGTTGAGGCCACCGACGATTTCACCACGGCGGTTGTACGAGGCACGCGCGAGGAACTTGCTGTTCTCGTAGAACACGGTGAAGTTGGCCTGGTTCTTGGCGCTGCCCACCAGCGGCGAGGAGCCGATGTTCTCGCCATCGATCTCCACCGAAGCCAGGTTGGTGTCGTTGTAGGTGTAGTTGGCCTGGAAGCCCAGACCGAAATCGAAGGTGTACTGGCCGTACGCTTCGATACCCTGCGAGACGCCATCACGGCCGTTGGCCTGGGTGGAGTAGTTCTGCACGGTCACCGTCTGGCCGTCGACCGACATCTGCAGGTCACGCACCACCGGCACGGTGAAGTTCTTCACATCCTTGCGGAACACGCCCAGACCGGCCACGGCGCCCGGCTGGAAGTACCACTCCACGCTCAGGTCGTACTGGATGGCTTCAAACGGATCCAGGCCCTTGTTGCTGCCCGAACCGTACCAGCCCGGGTTCGGCGCGCCGCCGGCGACGCGACGGTCGTTGCTGTACTCCTCCGAGTAATAGGTCAGGCCGCCCGGGTAGGCGATGGAGGTGTAGCTCGGACGGGCGATGACCTTGGAGGCGGCGCCACGCAGCACCACGTTGTCGGTCATGTCCCAGGCGATGTTGAAGCTGGGCAGGATGTCGGTGTAGGTCTTGTCCAGCGAGGCCATCACGTAGCTCTTCTCGCGGGCCAGCGCGTCGGGCAGACGCACAAAACCGCTTTCGCAGGTGTGACCGACCAGGCCGGCGGCGGCCGGATCGGTACAGGCCATCGGCGCACCGCTGGCGTTGTCGGCGAAATAGTCGTTGAAACGCTCGACCGAATCGCTCGACTCGGCGTGCTGCTTGGTGCGGGCCACGCGCAGGCCGACGTTGCCGCGCAGGCGCTCGGTACGGAAGTTGGCCTGGAAGTAGCCGGAGTTGACCTTCTCTTCGACGTTGTAGACGAAGTCCGACTCGCGGCGGTTGTGCATGCCGCCGTACTTGTTGTTCAGGTACTCGATGTAGGCCGGGTAGTTGATGCCCGGGAAGATGTTGGCGTCAAAACCACCGGCGATGTTGCCGATCGGCTTGGACAGGAAGAAGCCCGGCTGGGCGTCGCCGGCGGTCGGATCACAGCCCGCCTGGTAGCGGTTGTCGTCGTAGTTGCTCGGATCGGTACCCGGGCACACCCAGTAGGTGTTGCCGGTGTTGCGGTGGATCTTGCTGTCGCTGTACTTGGTGCCGAATTGGATCGAATCCAGCCAGCCGGCCTCGAACAGCTTGGTGAAGTCGGCCTGGAAGTGGTTCTGCTCCATGCTCGTCTGCATCCACGACGAATCGGTCGAGCCGGTGTCGATCTCGGCCACGCCCGCCATCAGCTGGTCCTGCAGGTCCGGCGAGAACTGCACCGACGGGGTGCCGGTGATGTCCCAGGAGGTGAACTGGTTGCCGGCCTGCCACTGGCCATCGACCTTGCGGCGCGGCTTGGCGGCGGTGCGGAAGCTCATCGACGGACCACCCTCGGACCAGGTGCGGCCGCCGCCGAAGCTGGCCTTCCACAGCGTGCTGATGTCCCAGTCGATGGACAGGTCGGCGGTCTGCGACAGCGCCTTCTCGCGGCTGTAGGTGCCGGTCAGCTGCGGGGTCGGCACGGTGCAGTCGTCCGGACCCCAGCCGCCGCCCGGCAGGCCGGCGGCCGCCGCCTGGTCTTCGCTGCAGATGTAGGTCTTGCCGGCCAGCTTCTCGTATTCGGCACCGGTGACGATGGTGCCGCTCGGATCCAGGGTGAAGCCGTTGAGCAGGCGGCCGGTTTCCCAGTTGCCGTCACCGGCCACGCGCGCCAGGTTCCATTCCGGCACCTTGAGCATGTTCTGGGTGTAGTTGCCTTCCAGCTCGAAGCGGAAGTAGTTGGCGGTCATGGTGACGTTGTCGACAGGCTTGAACTGGAACGTCAGCTGGCCGCCGGTGCGCTCACGCTTCTCGTCCTTGACCGCGAAGTTGACCGAGGTCGGCATGAAGAAGCCGGAGTAGTGGCCGCCGTTCTGGTCATAGATGCCCGAGGCGCCCCAGAACTTGTTGACGCCGCTCAGCGGATTGCCGTTGACGTCGACCGGACGGTGGCTGGGCGTGCCGGCCTGGTTCCAGACGAAGTCGTTGATGATGTTGCCGTTGCCATCGACGCGGTCGCTGTACCACTGCCAGTCTTCGGTGCTGACTTCCATGCTGCGGTTGTTGCGGTTCTGCTTGGTCGCGCCGACCAGCACGCCGAAACGCTCGTCATCGCTGTGCCAGGAATACATCGCCGAGGCCTGCGGGTCGACGCCGCTGCTGGTATCGGAGGAGGTGTACTCGACCGAAGCGAAGCCGGAGTTGGATTCCATGTCCAGCGGACGGCGGGTGCGCAGGATCACGGTGCCGCCGATGCCGCCTTCGTCGATGCGGGCTTCCGGGGTCTTGTACAGCTCGGCGGCCGAGAGCATGTTCGACGGCAGCAGGGTGTAGTTGAACGAGCGCGAGGCTTCGTTGTTGGTTTCCGAGGAGGCGACGAAGTTGCCGTTGAGCTGGGTCAGGGTCAGGTCCGAGGCCAGGCCGCGCACGCTGACGTTCTTACCTTCGCCACCGCTGCGGCTGATGATCACGCCCGGCACGCGCTGCAGCGCGTCGGCCACGTTCTTGTCCGGGAACTTGCCCACGTCTTCGGCGGTGATCACTTCGACCACGGCGTTGGCGTCGCGCTTCTGCTCCAGGCTCTTCTCGATCGCGTAGCGGTAGCCGGTGACGGTGACGCTGTCGAGCGTGGTGGCATCGGCAGCGGCGTCCTGTGCGAACGCGCTGGCCGGAACCATGGCCACGGCGAACAGTGCGGTGGCGATCGCCGCGGACAATGTGTCGCGGCTGTGCAGCAGTGATTTGTGTTTCATGGCGCTCTCTCCCTCTCCTGGATTGAATTCGGTGTTTGTGTAAAAAATTTTTATCGATCTAAAAATTCAGGGGGGGGACAGCGCGGTGAAGCCGTCGCGTTCGGCCCGGATGACGGTGGTGCCGGACGTGGCGGTTCCCTGAAATTTTTCGATCGGTAGTGACTTGTCGATTTGGATCGATCTAAACTATTGGTGGTAGATTTTTTAGCACAGCCCTTTGCTGTGTGCATGCTGCTGCGCAATAAGGCGGCAATGATCGTTGCCGCGCGGCGCGTTGTCCATTGCCGAAATGGCCGGGTCGGGGCGGAAATGCGCAAGCCCTGCCGGGCCGGGAATCGGCAAGCGCCGGACGGGCGGCGGCGCCCGTCGTCGCGGCGGGATGTTGCGCCGCAGAATGCAAATACGGGAATTGCGCGGTTTACTTGGATCGATCTAAATTCATCAGGGTCTGAATCTGGAGCGATGCAAACGCAGTCACGGCTGTCTGCGGCGGCACTGTTTCATGCTTGGTTTCCCTGTCTGATCAACACGTTGCTTGCTTTACAGGTTCGTGTGATGACGCTTTTCCAGTCCCGGTGATGCCGGTGTTGGGCGGTGCCGTTGCGGGCCTGATCCGTTTACTGATCCCGGCACTCTCTCCATCCCCCGATGGGTCGGGTATCAGCGGCCCGGTTCGCCGGGCCACCCTTTTTGCCGTACCGACATCGACCCACAGGATCCACACATGAGCCGATCGCCGCTTGCCCCCCTCGACCGTTCCGCCCGTCGCCGCGTTGCCGGTGTCGCCTGCCTGCTGGCGCTGTCGTTCGCGCCGCTGCTGCAGGCCGCGCCCACCGCGCTGGAGCGCGAGGTCAACACCTTCATCGGCAGCAAGGATGACGGCAACACGTTCCCGGGCGCGTCGGCGCCGTTTGGTCTGATCCAGGTCAGCCCGATCGGCAGCCACTATTCCGGCTGGCGCTATGACGACGAGAAGATCCGCGGCTTCGGCCACTCGTTCATCTCCGGCGCCGGTTGCTGGGAGCAGGGCGGCCAGGTTTCCATGCTGCCGGTGACCGGCACGATCGGTCCCGGGGGCGATTTCGATACCGCCGATGCCAAGAGCTTTGACCACAGGAAATACGCCTCGACCTACAGCCACGACGGCGAGATCGGCCAGGCCGGCTACTACAAGGTCCGCCTGACCAGCTACGGCGGCATCGACGTGGAAACCACCGCGCGTACCCGCGCCGCCGCCGAGCGTTACACCTTCGCCGCCGGGCAGAAGGAAGGCCAGGTGCTGGTCAACGTCGGCCAGGCCAACGAGCGCCATTCGGTGATCGGCAGCGTGATCGATGTGGTCGGCGACCGCGTGGTGGAAGGCAAGCTGGTCACCAAGAGCTTCTGCGGCGGCCACCAGTACACCACTTGGTTCCGGGTCGAGTTCGACCGTCCGTTCAAGGCCCATGGCACCTGGGGCGAGGCCGGCGGCCTGCCGGGTGCGCGCCACAGCATGGAAGGCGAGGCCAAACCCAACGGCGCCTGGCTGAGCTTCGATCTGGCCGACGGCCGCGCGGTCACCGCCACCACCGCGATCTCGCACGTCGATGCCGAAGGCGCGCGCAACAACCTGCGTGCCGATGGCATGCAGGGCGGCAAGCTGATCGGTTTCGACCGCATGCGCGAGATGTCGCAGCAGCAGTGGCGCCAGCAGCTGGCCGGGGTCAAGGTCGATGGTGGCAGCCAGGACGACCGCACCGTGCTGTACACCGCGCTGTACCACGCGCTGCTGCAGCCGATGACCGGCAGCGATGCCGATGGCCGCTACCGTGGCTATGACGATGCGATCCATCGCGCCGACGGCTGGACCTACTACGAGTACTTCTCGCTGTGGGATACCTACCGTTCGCAGAACCAGTGGCTGGCGCTGACCCAGCCGCAGGTGGCCCGCGACATCGGCCGCACCGTGCTGGCGATCAACGAACAGGGCGGCTGGCTGCCGCGCTGGGGCTACGCCAACTTCGAAACCAACATCATGACCGGCGACCCGGTCACCCCGTTCCTGGTGGACCTGTGGCGATTCGGTGCGCTCAAGGGCCGCGAGAACGAGGCGTGGGACGCGCTGCGCCGCAACGCCTTCGAGATGCCGCCGATCAATTCGCGCATGGCCGGCCGTTCGGGCAACGCCAGCTACCAGGCCGAGGGTTACGTGGCCTACGACCGCGCCTTCCCCTCCAAGGGCATGGACGTGGATCCGCACCACGGCGGCTCGGCGACGCTGGAATACGCGCTGGCCGACTGCTCGCTGGCGCACATGGCCGACCGTCTGGGCCATGACGCCGACGCGGCGCTGCTGCGCGAACGCGGGCGCAACTGGCGCAAGGTGTGGGATGCCACGGTGCGCGACGAGGAGACCGGTTTCAGTGGTTTCCCGCGCCCGCGTGGCGAGGACGGCAACTGGTACACGCCCTCCAATGGCCACTACAGCCCGCGCTCGCAGCACGGCTTCCATGAGGGCACCGGCTGGCAGTACCAGTGGCTGGCGCAGCAGGACGTGCCGGGTCTGGTCGAAGCGATGCATGGTCGCGAGCAGGCCGGCAAGCGCCTGGATGCGTTCTTCGCCTATGACGAACTGCTCAAGGCCCCGCTGACCGCCGCGCGCAAGGAATGGGTGGTCGGCCCCTACAGCTACTACAACCAGTTCCGCTACAACCCCAACAACGAGCCGGATCTGCATGCCCCGTGGATGTACACGCTGATCGGCCAGCCGTGGAAGACCGCCACCGTGGTGCGCGCCGCGCAGCAGCTGTTCACCAACGCGCCCAACGGCGTGACCGGCAATGACGACCTGGGCACGATGTCGGCGTGGTACCTGTTCAGCGCGCTGGGCCTGTACCCGGCGGTGCCGGGCAGCGGCGAGTTCCTGCTGCACACCCCGCGTTTCAGCAAGGCGCAGATCGCCCTGGGCAACGGCCGCACCCTGAACCTGCTGGCGCCGGGCGCCGATGGTCGCGCGCTGCAGTACATCCAGAGTGTGCAGGTCGATGGCAAGCCGCAGCCGGCCGTGTGGCTGGACTGGGAGCGCCTGCAGCGCGGCGGCACGGTGACGTTCGAACTGGGCGCGCAGGCACCGGAACAGGGCTGGGGCACGGCCGTTTCCGACCTGCCGGTCTCGTTCTGCGCCGCACCGGGCAGTGTCCTGAAGTGAGCCGCCGGGGCGTCAGAACCGGAGGGCGGGGCACGGCCACGACAGGTCGTGTTCAGGATCCTATAGGCTTGGCGCTCCCTGCCACCCCCGCGGACACGATGAACGACTCTCCTTCCGGCGCCAGCAGCGGCGCCCGCAAAGCCGGCCAGCGCGCCGTCACCGTCACCGACATCGCCCAGGCGGTGGGGGTGTCGCGGGCGACGGTGTCGCTGGTGCTGCGTGGCAGTCCGCTGGTCAATGTGGACACCCGTGCCAAGGTGGAGGCCGAACTGCGCCGCCAGCGTTACGTCTACAACCGCACTGCGGCCAATCTGCGCCGGCGCACCTCGTCCTCGATCGCGCTGGTGATCAACGACCTGTCCAATCCGTTCTTCGCCGAGTTCGCCTCCGGGGTGGACGAGGCGCTGGGTGACAAGGGCTATGTGACCCTGCTGGGCAGCACCGGCGAATCGCCCAAACGGCAGCAGGCGGTGCTGAGCACGCTGATGGAACACACCCCGACCGGGCTGATCCTGTCCCCGGCCGAAGGCAGCGATACCGCCCAGCTGCAGCAGGTGCTGGGCGTCAATGCCAACGTGCTGCTGTTCAACCGCGAACTGCCCGGCGCCGCGTGGGATTTCCTCACCCTGGACAACCGGCAGGGCGCCTACCTGGCGACCCGCCATCTGATCGAACAGGGGCACCGCGACATCGCGTTTTTCGGTGGCCATGGCGCCTCCAGCTCCTGCGCCCAGCGCCGTCTGGGCTACCAGCAGGCGCTGGCCGAAGCCGGATTGCCGGCGCGTCCGCACTGGCTGATCGAATCGGCACCGAACCGGCTGGAGGCGGCCGAACGCACCGGCGAGCTGTTCGAAGGCTCGGACAAGCCCACGGCGGCGGTCTGCTACAACGACACCGTGGCGCTGGGGCTGATGCTGGGCCTGACCTCGCGCGGTATCCGTCCCGGTACCGATTTCGCGGTGACCGGTTTTGACGATATCTCCGAGGCGGCGGTGGCTGTGCCGCCGCTGACCACCTTGACTGCCGATCCGCGCGAACGTGGCCGGCAGGCCGCGGCGTTGCTGCTGCAGCGTCTGGACACCCCCGACGCGGCACCGATGCGCACCGTGGCCCCGGTGCAGCTGCGTGTGCGCGAGAGCAGCGCAGCGCGTTTGACCTGATCCCTTTCCTTTCCCGTCATCAACCCGCAGAGGCGCTTACCGCATGCCGATTCCATCAACACCGCTGCCGTCCAGGGCATCGTCCGCGCCCGTGGTCAACACGCGGATGGCCTTGTGGGTGGCCACCAGCATCTTCTTCATGTGGGGCTTTCTCACCTGCCTCAATGACATCCTGATCCCGCACCTGAAGGCGGTATTCGAACTGAACTACGCCCGCGCGATGCTGGTGCAGTTCACCTTCTTCGGCGCGTACTTCCTGATGTCGCTCCCGGCCGGGCGTCTGGTCGCGCGGCTGGGCTACAAGCAGGGCATCGTCGCCGGTCTGGTGATCGCCGGGATCGGCGCGCTCGGCTTCTGGCCGGCGGCGGAACTGCGCATTTACGGCGCCTTCCTCGGCGCGCTGTTCGTGCTGGCCACCGGCATCACCGTGCTGCAGGTGGCGGCCAACCCGTACGTCGCGCTGCTCGGGCCCGAGCGCACCGCCTCCAGCCGGCTGACCCTGGCGCAGGCGCTGAACTCGCTGGGCACGGCGATCGCGCCGATCTTCGGTGGCCTGCTGATCCTGGGCAACACCATCAAGAGCGCCGACGAGCTGGCCGTGCTGCCGCTGGCCGAACAGGTCGCCTACCGCACCGCCGAAGCACAATCGGTGCAGGGCCCGTACCTGGGTCTGGGTATCGCGCTGTTTGCCCTGGCGCTGTTCGTGTTCCTGTTCCGCCTGCCGGCATTGACCGAGAACAGCGAGCAGGCCGACAGCGCCCGCCACAGCTACGGCGACGCGCTGCGCCATCGGCACCTGCTGTTCGGCGTACTGGCGATCTTCTTCTACGTCGGCGCCGAAGTGTCCATCGGCAGCTTCCTGGTCAACTATCTGTCGCTGCCCAACATCGGCGGCTTCAGCGAGCAGGAAGCCACCCACTACGTGTCGCTGTACTGGACCATGGCGATGGTCGGCCGCTTCGCCGGCTCGGCGCTGCTGGTGCGGTTCTCGCCGCGCAAGCTGCTGGCCCTGTTCGCGCTGGTCAACGTGGGCCTGCTGGCCCTGACCATGGGCAGCCAGGGCAAGGTCGCGCTGTACTCGGTGGTGGCCACCGGCCTGTTCAACTCGATCATGTTCCCGACCATCTTCGCGCTCGGCATCGAGCGTCTGGGGCCGCTGACCAACAAGGCGTCCAGCCTGCTGATCATGGCCATCGTCGGTGGCGCGCTGGTGCCGTTCCTGCAGGGCCTGCTGGCCGACCGTATCGGCGTGCACCATTCCTTCGTATTGCCGTTGCTGTGCTACGGCTATGTCATTTTCTACGGCCTGGTCGGTTCCCGTTCCAGCGTCGGCAACAGCCAGGGAGGCTGAGGCCAGATGGGCAAGATTGTTTGTTTCGGCGAAATTTTGATCGATCTACTAGCGCAGCCGCCGGCCTCGCCGGACACCCCGCGCGCGTTCCTGCAGTACGCCGGCGGCGCGCCGGCCAACGTCGCCGTGGCCGCGGCCCGGCTCGGCGCCCGCAGCCATTTCGCCGGCATGGTCGGGCGTGACATGTTTGGCGACTTCCTGGTCGACAGCCTGGCCGAGGCCGGGGTGCAGACCGACTGCATCGTGCGTACCGACGCGGCCAAGACCGCGCTGGCGTTTGTCGCGCTGGACGCCCACGGCGAGCGCAGCTTCAGTTTCTACCGCCCCCCGGCGGCGGACCTGCTGTTCCGCAGCGAGCACTTCACCGCGGCCTGTTTCGACGACACCGCCTGTTTCCACGTCTGCTCCAACAGCCTGACCGAGCCGGCCATCGCCGCGGCGACCTTCGCCGGCATGGACCGCGCCCGCGCCGCCGGTGCGGTGGTCAGCCTGGATCTGAACCTGCGTCCGGCGCTGTGGCCGGCCGAGGTCGATCCGACCCCGTGGCTGTGGCAGGCGCTGGAACGCGCCGACCTGATCAAGCTCTCGCGCGAGGAGCTGGACTATCTGGCGCAGCCGCTCGGCGCCGATGGCGATGCGCAGGTGCTCAAGCGTCTGCTCGCCGCGCAGGCGCGCTGGGTGATCGTCACCGACGGTGCCGGCGCATTGCGCTGGTACACGCGCGAGGATCAGGGCGTGGTGCCGAGCTTCACCGTGAAGACGGTCGACACCACCGCGGCCGGTGACGCCTTTGTCGGCGGCGTGCTGTTCGGCCTGACCGAGCGTGGCGGGGCCGGCAGCGGCTTTGCCAAGTTCTGCGCCGATGCCGACGCCATCACCGCCACCTTGCGCTTTGCCGCCGCGGTTGGCGCGCTGGCGGTCACCCGCAAGGGCGCCTTCGCCGCCATGCCTTCTCTGCAAGATGTGCAGCAGCTGCTGCAGCAACAGGACGCCCTCGCATGACCACCACGCCCGACTTCCGCTCCCCGGCCTTCCTGCGCGCGCATATCGCCGACACGATGGCCTTCTACCACCCGCGCTGCATCGATCCGCAGGGCGGCTTCTTCCACTACTTCCGTGACGACGGCAGCGTCTATGACGCCGGCCACCGTCACCTGGTCAGCAGCACCCGCTTCGTCTTCAACTACGCCATGGCCTTCCGCGAGTACGGCAATGCCGAGTACCTGGAGGCGGTGAAGCACGGGGTGGCCTACCTGCGCGACGTGCACCGCAATCCGGCCACCGGCGGCTATGCCTGGACGCTGCGCGATGGCGCCGTCGAGGACGACATGAACCACTGCTACGGCGTGGCCTTCGTGCTGCTGGCCTACAGCTGCGCGCTGAAGGCCGGGATCGAGCAGGGCCGTGAGTGGATGGACGAGACCTGGCAGCTGCTGGAGCGTCACTTCTGGGAACCGCAGCACGGCCTGTACCGCGACGAGGCCGACGCGAACTGGAACTTCACCGGCTACCGTGGCCAGAACGCCAACATGCACATGTGCGAGGCGATGCTGGCCGCGTTCGAGGCCAGTGGCGAACAGCGCTATCTGGACCGCGCGCTGCAGCTGGCCGACAACATGACCCGCAAGCAGGCCGCCAAGGCCGGCGGTCTGGTCTGGGAGCACTACGACACCGACTGGAACATCGACTGGAACTACAACCTGGACAACCCCAAGCACCTGTTCCGGCCGTGGGGTTTCCAGCCCGGCCACCAGACCGAATGGGCCAAGCTGCTGATGATCCTGGACCGCCACGTCGATGCCGACTGGCTGGTGCCCACCGCCGCGCACCTGTTCGACAACGCGGTGGCCTGTTCCTGGGACGAGGCACGCGGTGGCCTGTACTACGGCTTCGCGCCGGAGACCCGCCGCCAGCCGGGCATGGACGGCGCGCCGATCGGTGGCGACAGCTTCGTCTGCGATGACGACAAGTACTTCTGGGTGCAGGCCGAGTCGCTGGCCGCGGCCGCGCTGCTGGCCCAGGGCACCGGCGAGGCGCGCTACTGGCGGTGGTACGACAAGCTGTGGGCCTATTCGTGGGAGCACCTGGTCGATCACCAGTACGGCGGGTGGTTCCGCATCCTGGACGCGGACAACCGCAAATACAGCGACGAGAAGAGCCCGGCCGGCAAGACCGACTACCACACCATGGGCGCCTGCCACGAAGTGTTGAACGTGGTGCGCGAGGGCGCGCCGGGCTGAGTTCCGGCGCGTACAGGACAGCCAACGGAGGCAGCATGCAGCAGCGGTCGCATCAACATTTCCAAGCGGTAGCACCGCGACTGGGCTGGGTGCGACGCGCACTGGCCGCCTGTCTGTTGTGCGGCCTGGCCGGCGCTGCGCTGGCCGCGCCGTTGCAGGCGCAATGGAGCTTCCGGCTGCTGCCGGGTGATGCGCAGCTGTCCGCGCATCCGGGTATGGAGACGTGGCGCGCGGCCACGGTGCCGGGCAGCGTGCATACCGATCTGCTGGCCAACGGCCTGATCGGCGATCCGTATGTGGGCGCGGTCGAGGCCGGGCTGCAGTGGATCGGGCTGGGTGACTGGGAATACCGGGCGCGCTTCGATGTGGACGCGGCCACGCTGGCGCGCCCGCACGCCGAGCTGCGTTTCGACGGTCTGGACACCTTTGCCGAGGTCCGCCTCAACGGCCGGCCGCTGCTGCAGGCCGACAACGCGCACCGCACCTGGCGCGCGCGGGTGGACGGGCAGCTGCGCGCCACCGGCAACGAGCTGCGTATCGTGTTCCGCTCGCCGATCCGCACGCTGCTGCCGCAGGTGCAGGCGATGGAGCACAAGATCGCCGGCAACTATCCCTCGCCCTATGGGGATGAGCCCAAGGACGCGATGGTCGGCAACTTCGTGCGCAAGCCGGCCTACCACTTCGGCTGGGACTGGGGCCCGCGCTATGTCACCGCCGGGGTCTGGCGGCAGGTGCATATCGACAGCTGGGATGACCAGCGCATCACCGATCTGGCGGTGCGCACCGACGCGCTGGATGCCGACCGCGCCGCGCTGAGCGTGCTGCTGCAGGTCGAACACAGTGCGGCCGCCGGTAAGGTGCCAGTGGCGCTGGCGGTGCTCGATCCGGAGGGAAAACCGGTGGCGCAGCTCCGCCGCCAGGTCGCGCTGCAGCCGGGCAGCACCACGCTGGAGCTGCCCGTCGAAATCACCCGGCCGCGGCGCTGGTGGCCGGTCGGCTACGGCGCGCAGGAACGCTACACCGTGCAGGTGCGCATCGGCAGCGGTGTGGGCGAGGCGCTGTCTTCCAGCATCCGCACCGGCCTGCGCACGGTACAGCTGCAGCGTGACGAGGACGCCGACGGCGGCCAAGGCTTTGCCTTCGTGATCAATGGCGTGCCGGTGTTCGCCAAGGGCGTGAACGCCATTCCGTTCGACGCGTTCCCGTCCCGGGTGACGCGCGAGCGCCTGCGCCGCGACCTGCAGAGCGCGCGCGACGCGAACATGAACATGGTCCGCAACTGGGGCGGCGGCTATTACGAGAGCGAGGACTTTTTTGACCTCGCCGACGAACTGGGCCTGCTGGTCTGGCAGGACTTCATGTTCGGCGGCGGCATGCAGCCCGGCTTCGATCCGGCCTTCCGCGCCAATGTGGTGGCCGAGGCGCGCGACAACATCCGCCGTCTGCGGCATCACCCCAGCATCGTGCTGTGGTGTGGCAACAACGAGGAAGAGACCGCCTGGAAGGATTGGGGCCACGGCAAGACCTTGAAGGAGGCCGACCCGGTGTTCGCCGATAAGGTCTGGCAGGGCTATGTGGAGCTGTTCGGCAACGACCTGCGCGCAGTGGTGGCCGAAGAAGGCCTGGGCGTGCCGTACTGGTCCAGTTCGCCGAGCAACGATCTGGACACCAAGGCCAACGACTCGCGGCGCGGTGACAAGCACTACTGGGACGTCTGGGGCGGGCCGGCGCTGCCGCCGACCGCCTACCTGAAGGAAACCCCGCGCTTCATGTCCGAATACGGGCTGCAGGCCTGGCCGCAGCAGTCCACGGTCGATGCCTTCGCCACGCGTGACGAGCAGCAGATCGACGGGCCGGTGATCCGCGCCCACCAGAAGTTCATGGCCGGCGAAGGCAACACACGCCTGCTGCATTACATCGCGATGGAATACGGCACGCCGCGCTCGTTCGCCGACTTCGTCTATCTGGGGCAGGCCATGCAGGCCGAGGGCATCGCGCTGGCCGCGCTGCACCACCGTGCCTCGCGCCCGTACACGATGGGCTCGCTGTACTGGCAGCTCAATGACGTGTGGCCCGGCGCGTCGTGGTCGAGCGTGGACTACTACGGCAACTGGAAGGCGCTGCACTACCACGCCCGCCGGTTCTTCGCCGAGGTCGCGGTGGCGGCGCTGCGTGATGAGGGCAACACGTCGGTGAGCCTGCTCAACGATGGCCTGCAGCCGCTGCCGGCGCAGTGGCGGCTGCGCGTGCTCGATTTCGACGGCCGCGTGCTGCAGCAGCGCGAACAGGCGCTGACGCTGGCGCCGCAGTCGGCTACCGCGGTGGCGCGGTTGAGCGATGCCGAACTGCTGCAGGGCGCCGACCCGCGCCGCAGCGTGGCGGTGTTCGATCTCATGCGCGACGGGACGTTGCTGGCGCAGCGGCTGGTGTACTTCACCGCCGCCAAGGACCAGGCACTGGCGGCCGGTCAGCTGCAGACCGAGCTGCGTGCGGTGGGCGATCACCACGTGCTGCAGCTGCGCAGCGCCGGGCTGGTGCGGGGGATCTGGATCGGTTTCGACAAAAACGTGGCCAGCGTCGAGGACAACGCCTTCGACCTGCTGCCGGGCCAGAGCCGCGAGCTGGTGGTGCGCGGCGCCGCGGATCTGGCGACCCTGCGCAAGGCGCTGCAGGTGCGCACGCTGGGCGACACGCTCTAGCTGCTTCCGCCCCCGACAGTTGCACCTGTTCCGGCCGGCCTGCACAGGGTCGGCCGGTGCTTTTTTTGTCTGTAGGCCGGGCAACGCCAACGGCCGCACCCGGGAAACCCCGCCGTGCCGGCATCGAGCAAATCCCGGCTGCGCTTCGCTTACCCGGGCGACAACGCGGCCTATGCGCCGGCTGATGTTGTCCGGGGTGCCGGCGGGCCGACGTCAGTAGAGATCCAGCGGGTCCACATCCAGCGACCAGCGCACGCGCCGCGCCTGCGGCAGGGCGTACACCTGCGCCATCAGCGCATCGAGCAGGCCATGCAAGGGCCGCCGCTGTTCGGCTGACAGCAACAACTGCGTGCGCTGGAAACCGGCCCGGCGCGGCATCGGTGCCGGCATCGGTCCGAAGCGCTCGACCCCGTTGCCGGCCGCAATCAGGTTTCTTACCGCGCTGAGAAAGTCGTTGGCCTGTTCGACCTGTTTGGCTTCGGCGCGCAGCAGCGCCAGATGCGCGAACGGCGGGAAGCCGGCGGCTTCACGCTGGCCCAGTTCGGCCTCGGCAAAGGCGTGGTAGCCGCCGTTGACCAGCGTGTGCAGCAGCGCGTTGTCCGGGTGGTGGGTCTGCAGCCAGACCTCCCCCGGGCGTTCGGCGCGGCCGGCGCGGCCGGCGACCTGGATCAGCTGCTGGGCCAGTTTTTCGCTGGCGCGGAAATCGGCCGAGAACAGCCCCTCGTCGATGCCCACCACCACCACCAGCGTGAGTTTGGGAAGATCGTGGCCCTTGGCCAGGATCTGTGTGCCGACCAGGATGCCGGGTTGATCGCCGAGCGTGGCCAGGGTCTGCTCCAGCGCATCGCGGCGCGCGGTGGTGCTGCGGTCGATGCGCAGCACCGGGTGATCGGGAAACAGCTGCAGCAGCCGTTCTTCCAGCCGCTCGGTACCGATGCCCTGGGGCTGCAGCGCCAGGCTGGCGCAATCCGGGCAGGCCAGCGGCACGGGCGCCCGCGCGCCGCAGTGATGGCATTGCAGGCGGCGGCCGGCGCCATGCACGGTCATCGGCGTGCTGTGCAGCGGCGTGCTGCAGCGCTTGCACGGCGCGGTCCAGCCGCAGTCGTGGCACAGCAGTACCGGCGCGTAACCGCGGCGGTTCTTGAACACCAGCACCTGGTTGCCGGCCTGCAGATGCTGGCCGATCCCGGCGATCACCTCCGGCGCCAACCCGTCCTGCAGCGGGCGCTTGCGCACATCGAACACGCGCACGCCCGGCGGCTTGGCATCGCCGGCGCGCTGCTGCAGGCGCAGGTGGGTATAGCGGCCGCTGCGCGCGTTGTGCAGCGATTCCAGCGACGGCGTGGCGCTGCCCAGCACCACCGGCACCTCCAGCGCCTTGCCGCGGACCAGGGCGAAATCGCGGGCGTGGTAGCGGATGCCGTCCTGCTGCTTGTAGCTGCCGTCGTGCTCCTCGTCGATGACGATCAGCCCGGCCTGCGGCAGCGGGGTGAACACCGCCGAGCGGGTGCCGACGATCACCCGCGCCTCGCCGCGGCTGGCCGCCGCCCACACCCGCGCGCGCTCGTTGTCATTCAGGCCCGAATGCAGCGCGTGCACGGGGATGCCCAGGCGGCTGCGGAAACGGTGCAGGGTCTGCGGGGTCAGGCCGATCTCCGGCACCAGCACCAGTGCCTGCTTGCCTTGCGCCAGGCACTGGGCGATGGCCTGCAGGTAGACCTCGGTCTTGCCACTGCCGGTCACCCCATCCAGCAGGAACGGCTGGAAACCGTCGGCGGCGTTGATCGCCTCGATCGCCTCCTGCTGCTGGGCATTGGGGGTCGGGCCGGGCTGCGTGTTGGGCGGCGGGATCAGGGCCGCAACCTCGATCCGCTCGGCGAAGCCGCGCTTGAGCAGGGCCCGCGCGGCGCTGCGCCAGTCCTCGAACTGGTCGTCGAGCAGGTCCTCATTGACCGCGCCGGCCTGCAGCAGCGTGGCCAGCCGTTGCGGGCGGGTATCACGGCGCAGTGCGCCGAAGCCGGCGATGCCATCCTGGGTCAGCTGCCAGGCCCAGCCGTGGGTATCGGCCAGTGGCTCGCCGCGGCGCAGCGGCGCGGGCAGCGCGGTGGCGATCACCTCGCCCAGTGGCGCATGGGTGTAGCGCGCCAGCCAGTGCAGCGAGCGGGCCAGTTCCCCGGCCAGCAGCGGCGCCGGATCCAGCCACGCCAGTGCCGGGCGCAGGGCGGCCGGATCCTCGGCCTGGCCGACGCCCTCGACCACCCCGACCAGCTCGCGCGGGCCGAACGGTACCCGCACCCGGCGGCCGACATCGCCGTCGGAGGGGACGGGACTGTTTTCCGGCGGCAGGTAATCGAACAGTTGCGGCAGCGGCACCGGCAGGGCGATGCGCAGGGTAGGGCAGGCGGGCATGGGCCCAGTTTAGCCGTTGCCGGGCAGGGGGCCGGTTCTGTTCACTTGGGTGAAAGTGCTCCGGACCAATTCATAAATGGCACGTAAACACAGGCCGTACTTGGGGATTTCCGCTTATCCACATTTATTGTGGATAACTCTGTGGGTGAGCCGGGTGCTCCACGCGCTCAAGCCGATGGGTCAAGCCTTCCGCTTAACTTGGTCAAAAAATAGCCACATAAAATAGTCTTTTAAAATCAATAACTTGTTCGTGAAACAAAAGCTAAACCCGGTCCTGGCCCAGCCCGGGCGGGAAAATCACCGCAGCGTATTGACGCTGTGCACAAGTTGCGGCAGACCGGTCGGCGGCGGTGCTGCCGGCATGCTCGCCACGGCGGTGGCGCAGGTGCGCTGGGTATCATGCGCAGGATGATGGAGTTCACATGATGGCCGCACCCGCCCCCCTGGCCCCGGCCGCCGCCAATGCGCTGGCGGCGTTTTTGCGTGGCGTCGAGCGGCGTGCGCTGGTGGTGGCGCAATTGCAGGCCGGTGACGACGCCGTGGCCGCCCGCGCGGTGGCCGTGGCGATGCGTGCCTTTGCCGGCCATGCCGCCGATCTGCCCATGGTGGACTGGCCGGCGCGGTTCTGGGGATTGCTGTGCAGCACACCCCAGCTGCTGGCGCCGCCCGCGGGCGGGCAGTGGCCGGTGCCGCTGCGTCACCTCCAGCAGCTGGCCGCGGCCGACCGGCTGGCGCTGCTGCTGCGTATCGGTGCCGGGCTGGACGAGGCGATCGCCGCACCGGTGCTGGGAGTGTCGATCGAGGCCTACCGGCAGGCGCTGGCCGGGGCCTGCCCGCTCGATGCCGGCGGCTATCCCGATGCTGCCGGTTGGCGCGCGCTGGCCGAACAGGTCCAGACCCAGGTGCGCGACCTGGCAGCGGCCCGGGTGCTGCAGCTGGAACAGCTGCGCGAATCGCTGACCGGCGACGCGCCGGTGGCCAAACCGGCCGCCGCGACCGCTGCGCCGATGACCCGCCCGCGCGCGGCCACCGCGCGCAAGCCGCGTCCACGCTGGAGCTGGCGCACCTGGCTGCTGCTGTGTCTGCCGTTGCTGCTGCTGGTGGTGGTGGCGCTGTGGGCCTGGCGGGGTGGCCCGCGCGGCGCGGCGGCTGCGGCGCCGGCCGATGGCGTGTTGACCGACAACGGCCCGGTCCAGGTTGAAGCCCTGGACGATGACAGTACTCCGGCCCCGCCGGCGGCCGACGTTCCTGCCGCCGATGCGGCGATGCTGGCCGATCCGGAGCTGGCGCTGGCCCGCGAGGCCGACTTCCATGCCTGGGTAGCTGCCGGCGGCCCGTTGCCGGTGGACGAATCGCAGCCGCAACCAAGCCGCCCGGAACCGGCCACCGCCGCCCTTGAGACGGTCGATGCGGAAAACTGAGCGAGTGCTGCTGGGCTGTCTGCTGTGGTTGTCGCTGGCCGTGGCTGCCGCGCCCCCGCCTGGCCTGCCTGGCCTGCCGCCGGCCGCACCACCGGCGCCAAGGGCCGATCCGGCCGCCGGCTGGTCGGCGCTGGCCCCGGCGCAGCAGCGTGACCTGCGCGCGCGCTATGCCGCGTGGCGGGCGTTGCCGGAAAGCGAGCGCCAGCGCATCCGCCAGGCCGCCGCGCGCGTGGCCGCTTTGTCCGCCGCCGAGCGCGACGCCCTGCGCGCGCGTTTTGCCGGTCAGGACCAGTTGCATCGCGACGGCTGGCGGCTGGGCCCGCAACTGGGCGCGCTGTATCCCAAACTGCAGCCGCTGCTGGGCTACGTGCCGGCCGAGCAGCGTGAGCCGCTGCTCACCCTGTTGCGGCAGCTCGACCCCGAGCAGCTGGCGCAGCTGACCCTGATCGCCCAGCGCACCCCGCCGCAGGACCGCGCTGAACTGCGCGCGCAGCTGCTGGGGGTGTCCGCGGCCGGCCGCAGCGCGTGGTTGCGCGAGAAAGTCGGTCACTGAGCCGGCCGGTGCGGCCCGCCAGTTGATCCGTTGTTCATCGCCCGGCGCCCCGGACTGCGGCCGGCGCATGTAAAATGCGCGGCTTCCGCGACCCGGCACCTGTGCGCTTTCCGCGCCGGCCGCAGTCCGCGTCTGTCCTGTTCCTTATGTCTACCGCCACCGCCACGCCGCGCTTCCTCGACGAAGTGCGGACGACCGGTCTGCTCGCGTTGCCGCTGGTTCTGGGCCATGTCTCGACCGGTCTGATCGCTTTCGTTGACAACACCATCGCCGGCCACCACGGCACCGACACCTTTGCCGCGGTCAGTATCGGTACCGCGCTGCTGTGGCTGCCGATGCTGGTGCCGATCGGCACCCTGATCTCGCTCACCGCCTCGGTCTCGCAGCTAAACGGTGCCGGCCGCGCGCGTGAAATCGGCCCGCTGTTCCGCCAGGCGCTGTGGCTGGGCGTGGGCCTGAGTGCGCTGATGTTCGTGTTCCTGAGCGGGGTGCCGGCATTGCTGCCGGCGTTCGGGATTGCCGCAGATATCGTGCCCGGCGCCACCGGTTTCCTGCATGCCATCCGCTGGGGTGTGCCGGCATTGACGCTGTATTTCTGCATGCGTTACCTCAGTGAAGGCATGCATTGGACCTTGCCGACCATGCTGATCGGCTTCGGCGGCCTGCTGGTGCTGGGGCCACTGGGTTACGCGTTGTGCAACGGCAAGGCCGGCTTCCCGGAGCTGGGCGCCGCAGGCCTGGGCATCGCCTCGGCCGTGACCATGTGGGTGCAGGCGCTGGCCTTCGCCAGCTACCTGGCCCTGACCCGGCGGTTCGCACACCTCGGGCTGTTCACGCACTTCGAGCTGCCGCGCATGGCCGCGATCTGGGACCTGTTGCGTACCGGTCTGCCGATCGGCATCACCGTGTTGATGGAAGGCGGTCTGTTCATCATCACCGCGCTGCTGATCGGCCGCATCGGCGCCACCGAGGCCAGCGCCCACCAGATCGCGATCAACGTGGCGCAGCTGTGCTTCATGATTCCGATGGGGGTGGCCGAGGCCACCACGGTGCGGGTCGGCCATGCGGTGGGCAGCAATGATCCGCTGGGGGTGCGCCGGGCCACCTGGGCCGGCTACGCCATCGTGCTGGTGACCCAGCTGGTGTCGATCAGCGCCCTGCTGCTTGGCCATGACGCGGTGGTGGGCCTGTATACCGACGACCTGGCGGTGGCGGCCTTGGCGTCGACCTTGCTGCTGTACGCGGCAACGTTCCAGATCCCCGATGGCATCCAGGTGCTCTCGGCCGGCGCGCTGCGCGGCTTGAAGGACACCCGGGTGCCGATGTTCATCGCCATGTTCGCCTACTGGGGCGTGGGCATGCCGGTCGGTGCCGGCCTGGGCCTGGGTCTGGGCTGGGGTCCGCAGGGCATGTGGGTCGGCTTGATTATCGGTTTGACCGTGGCCGCGCTGCTGCTGGGCTGGCGGCTGCGGATCAGCAGCCGGCGGCTGCTCGTCCGTGCGGCACCCTGACTTGAAGCCCATGCCCGGCGCCGCCGGTTGTGGGTATCCTGCTTTGCAACAAGCCCCTCTGGAGCGTTCATGAATCCCCCCCCGATTCCGCGTCGCAACCCCATCGCCAGCTTCTTCATCGGGCTGTGGGATGTGATGAATTTCACCCGCCGGTTGATCCTCAACCTGGTGTTCTTCGGTCTGCTGTTGCTGGTGCTGATGGTGTTCGTGGCGGCGCTGGGCATGAGCGCGTCTTCGGCCAAGGTGCTGCACGAACGCACCACGCTGGTGATCGCCCCCGAGGGCCGGCTGGTGGAGCAGTACAGCACCGATCCGGTCAGCCGCGCGCTGGGCAAGGCGCTGGGCGATACCGGCGCCGAGGAGATCCAGCTGCGTGACCTGATCCGCGGCATCGAGGCGGCCAGGGACGACAAGAAGATCGAGCGGGTGGTGCTGAATCTGGACAAGCTCCAGCCCAGCGGCTTCGCCTCGATGCGCGAGGTGGCCGCGGCGCTGCAGGAGCTGCGTGCAGCCAACAAGCAGGTGGTGGCCTTCAGCGAAAACCTGAACCAGTCGCAGTACCTGCTGGCCGCGCAGGCCGACGAGATCTATCTGGACCCGATGGGCGGGCTGCTGCTGGAAGGCCTGGGCCGCTACCGCCAGTACTTCCGCACCGGCCTGCAGGACAAGCTGGGCGTGGACGTGCACCTGTTCAAGGTCGGCCAGTTCAAGTCCGCCGCCGAACCCTATGTACTCGATGCCGCCTCGCCGCAGGCCAAGGAAGCGGACCTGTTCTGGATGAACGACGTGTGGCAGCGCTACCTGGCCGACATCGCCACCGCGCGCAAGCTCGACCCCGCGCAGCTGGCCGCCGGCATCGACACGCTGCCCGAAGGCATCGCCGCGGCCGAGGGCGACCTGGCCCGGTTCGCGCTGCAGCAGAAGCTGGTCGATGGCCTGAAGACGCGCGAGGAAGTGGACACGCTGCTGACCGAGCGCGGGGTGGCCGACAGCGATGCCGACGGCGGCTATCGCCAGATCGCGCTGGCCGACTATCTGACCCAGATCGACGCCCTCCGCTCGCCGATGGACTCGCGTCCGCAGGTCGCGGTGATCGTGGCCGAAGGCGAGATCGCCGGCGGCGACCTGCCGGCCGGGCGTATCGGCGGGGTGTCGACCTCGGCGCTGCTGCGCGAGGCGCGCGACGATGAGGACGTCAAGGCGGTGGTGCTGCGGGTCGATTCGCCCGGCGGTGAGGTGTTCGCCTCCGAGCAGATCCGCCGCGAAGTGGATGCGCTCAAGGCCGCCGGCAAGCCGGTGGTGGTGTCGATGGGCGATCTGGCCGCGTCCGGTGGCTACTGGATCAGTATGAACGCCGATCGCATCTATGCCGACGAATCCACCATCACCGGCTCGATCGGCATTTTCGGGATGATTCCGAACCTGACCCGCAGCCTGGACAAGATCGGCGTGCATACCGACGGCGTGGGCACCACCCGCTTCGCCGGCGCGTTCGACATCACCCGGCCGATGGACCCGGCGGTGGGCCAGGTGATCCAGTCGGTGATCAACAAGGGCTATGCCGACTTCACCGGCAAGGTCGCGCAGGCGCGCAACAAGAGCGTCGAAGCGGTGGACGAAGTGGCCCAGGGCCGCGTGTGGAGCGGGGCGCAGGCCAAGGAGCGTGGTCTGGTCGACGCGTTCGGTGGGCTCAAGGCCGCCGTGGCCGATGCCGCCACCCGCGCCAAGCTGGGCGAGTCCGGCAAGTACCGGGTGCGCTACATCGAGAAGGCCGCTACCCCGTTCGCGCAGTTCATGACCGGCTTTGCCGGCAGCCGCGCCGGGGCCTGGATGCTGGCCGATTCGGGTATCGCGCGGATGATGCTGGCCAAGCAGATGCCGGAGCTGGACACCCAGCTGCGCTTTGTCGAAGACGCGGTCAAAGACCGCAACGGTGCGCCGGTGAAGTCGCTGGCCTACTGTTTCTGCGGCCTGTGACCGGCCGCGCCTGATCCAACCGGGCCGCGTGGGCGGCCCCTTGGATGACCCCAGACGCCGCCCTTTCCGGGCGGCGTTACTGTTTGCGGGTATCGGCGCTGGCCGCATCCAGCGCGGCGCGCTGCGCCTTGGCGGCCTCATCCACGGCGGTCTGTGCGGCCTTGGCCTGTTCCAGCGGCCGGGCGATGGCCTCGCGCAGCGCGGTGGCTTGCGGTTCGGGAGGGCGTTCGGTGTCCGGTGGCTGCGGCTTGCCACAGGCCGAAAGAGCCGCTGTCGCCAGCAGCAGGATCAGCGCGGGAAATTTCATGGGCCGGCTCCGTGGATGACAGCGGCTATCCTAGCGCTATCGCCCAGGCGCGCCGTTTGTGGCGCT
This sequence comes from Stenotrophomonas pictorum JCM 9942, assembly GCF_001431585.1. Taxonomy (NCBI): domain Bacteria; kingdom Pseudomonadati; phylum Pseudomonadota; class Gammaproteobacteria; order Lysobacterales; family Lysobacteraceae; genus Stenotrophomonas; species Stenotrophomonas pictorum. The sequence goes on from NZ_LLXS01000030.1 coordinate 44,022, forward strand.
GCAGCGGCACAAACGAGGAGAATAGGGTGAACCCGCAACGCTGGCGACTGGATGGACAAACTGCCCTGGTGACCGGCGCCAGTGCCGGCATCGGCCTGGCGATCGCGCGCGAGCTGCTGGGGCTGGGCGCCGACGTGCTGATCGTCGGCCGCGATGCCGATGCGCTGGAAACTGTGCGTGATGAACTGGCCGACACCTTTCCCGATCGCGAGATCCATGCGCTTGCGGCTGATGTTTCCAGCGACGAGGACCGCCACGAGATCCTGGACTGGGTCGAAGACCACAGCGACGGCCTGCACCTGCTGGTCAACAACGCCGGCGGCAACGTCACCCGCGCGGCCAACGACTATTCCGAACAGGAGTGGCGCGGCATCTTCGAGACCAACCTGTTCTCGGCCTTCGAGCTGTGCCGTTACGCCCATCCGCTGCTGACCCGCCATGCGTCCTCGGCCATCGTCAATGTTGGCAGCGTGTCGGGCATCACCCATGTGCGCAGCGGCGTGGTCTACGGCATGACCAAGGCGGCGCTGCAGCAGATGACCCGCAACCTGGCCTGCGAGTGGGCCGAGGACGGCATCCGCGTGAACTCGGTGGCGCCGTGGTACATCCGCACCCGCCGCACCTCCGGGCCGCTGTCGGACCCGGACTACTACGACGAGGTGATCGCGCGCACGCCGATGCGGCGGATCGGCGAACCGGAGGAAGTGGCCTCGGCGGTCGGCTTCCTGTGCCTGCCGGCGTCGAGCTATGTCACCGGCGAATGCATCGCGGTGGACGGCGGCTTCCTGCGTTACGGGTTCTGAACGTACGCGCGGTGGATTGATCTTCGTTCTACATTGCCGCTGCATCGTGGTCGCGTCTTTGAAACAGGGCGTGACCCGGGGAGTGGAACATGTGGCGTTGGATCAAGCGGTTGTTGCTGGCCGTGACGGTAATCATGGCGGTGCTTGCGGTCGGTGCAGGCCTGTACCTGCACAGCCTGGATCTGGGCAGCCAGCCCCCGGTTGACCCGCGCAGCAGCGTGGCCGAGCTGGCGTTTGTGCGCGACGCGCCAGCACCGACGCGCGGCCGGATCTTGGCCGTGGTCAGCAGCGCCGGGCACTTCCCCGGCACCGGAAAGCCTGCCGGCTTTGAGCTCACTGAACTGTCGCGTGCCTATTACACCTTCATCGCCAACGGCTACGCGGTGGACATCGCCAGTCCGCAGGGCGGCTCCCCGCCGATGCGTGTGGATGACGAGGACATGGTCGCGGCCGACCACGCTTTCCTCAACGACGTGCCAGCGCGGGCCATGCTTGCCGCCAGCTTGCCGCTGGAGCAGGTGGATGCGTCGCGTTACGCAGCGGTGTACTTCGTCGGCGGCAAGGGGGCGATGTTCGATTTTCCCGGCAACACCGCGATCGCGCGGATCGTGCGCCACATCCATGGCGCCGGAGGAGTGATCGGTGCTGTCTGCCACGGCCCGGCGGCATTGCTTGATGTCACCCTCGACGATGGCACCTCGCTGCTGCAGGGGCGCAGTGTCACTGGCTTCACCAATGCCGAGGAACTGTTCCTGATGAAAGATGCGCGGCAGCGTTTCGATGCGCTGCTGCAGGATGCGCTGGTTCGGCGGGGCGCACGTTTCGTCGAAGGTGGCCTGTACTTGGACAACACCGTGGTCGATCGCCGGCTGGTGACCGGGCAGAACCCGTGGTCGACCTGGTCGGTGGCCGAGGCGATGGTGAAAGCGCTTGGCCATGTGCCAGTTCCGCGCGAGGCGACCGGAGAGGAGCAGGCGGTGAGGGTGATGGAGGCGTACCGCCGGGGCGGCATTGATGTCGCTTTGAAGGCCCTGCAGTCAGCCCCCGGGGCCGACAAACGATTGCTGCTGATGCATGCATTGGTGGCCGCGATGCAGGGGCATTGGGGCGATGCGTGGTACTTGCAACGCTTGGCGCATGGATGACTACACTCGCGGGGGAACCAACGGGAACAGACAATGATGCTGCGCACACCACCTCTGCGGCTGTTGCTGGTGGAAGACGATGTCGATATCGCTGCCGGCATCGGTGACTACCTTGGCAGCCATGGCGTGGTGGTCGACTTCGCCTACAACGCTGCACAGGCCCGTGCGCGTCTGCAGGCGCAGTCGTTCGACCTGCTGGTTCTGGACGTGAATCTGCCCGACCAGAACGGCATGGCGCTGTGTCAATCGCTGAAGTGCGAAGGTGGCTTGCGTTCGCCTGTGTTGTTCCTCACCGCGCGCGGTGCGCTGGATGACAAGCTTGCGGCATTCGCGGCCGGTGCGGTGGATTACATGGTCAAGCCGTTCGCGCCGGCGGAACTGTTGGCACGTATCCGTGCCATTGCCACGCACGCGGCGGACACCGGCAGCCTGCAGCTGCGCGTCGGCACCTACGTACTGGATATCCAGCGACACCTGCTGCAGCGCGACGGCGACCACGCGTTACCGTTGCATGCCACCGGCTTCGTGCTGATGCACGAGCTGATGAAGGCCTGTCCGGGTTTCGTGTCGCGACCGGCTTTGTGTGAGCGCCTGTGGCAGGGAGAGCCGCCGCATAGCGATCCGTTGCGCATGCATGTCTACCAGCTCCGACAGCACTGTCTGAGGGTATTCGGCACACCGCTGGTCGCCACTGTGCGCGGCGTCGGCTACCGCTTCAGTGAGGGGGCGACGGATGCTTCGGCGTAGCCTGCGGCAGGTGCTGGTCCGCCGCTGGATGCTTTTTGGCGCATTGTTGTCGCTGCTGTTTGCCGGCGTCACCTTGCTGCTGTTGTTCGTGCTGGAGGACAGCTTCATCGACCGGCGGCTGCAGACGTTGGCGGCAACGCTGCCGGCAGGTGCGCAGGCAGTGCCCCTGCCTGTGCACTTCCAGTTGATCCCGCTCGCGCACCTCCCGGCACGGGAGCAGCAGCGACTGGGCGACCAGGCCGTCGGCACCATGGCGGAGTTCCGTCGCGATGATGGTCGTTACGCGCACGCGCTGGTGGTGCCGGCGGAAAACGGCACGCGTGCGGTACTGCTGTACGACGTGACCGGTGAGCTCACCGTCACCGCCGGCCTGCCGACCGGCCTGGCTTACGCCGCTGCGGTGTTCACGCTGACCTTGCTGTGCGCGTGGTTGCTGGCCAGTGCTTTCGTCGGCGGCGCGGAACGGCACGCGCGGCGATTGGTGGCGCAGGTGCGTGCGGCACCGGACCCGGCGAGCCTGGAGTCACTGGCGCGCGATGAACCGGTCAGCGAGTTCGCCGAGGTCCTGCAGCTGCATGCCGAGGTCTGGCGTGGCAGGCACGAGGTGGTCGAACGTGAGCGGGAAACACTGGCTTTCCTCGCGCACGAGCTGCGCACGCCGTTGCAGTCGGCGCGCACCAGTCTGGCTCTGCTGGAAGAAGCGGAGGCCGCATCGCCGGCGTTGCAGCGCCTGCAACGTGCGCTGTCGCGGCTGGAGCGCGCGGGCAACGCGATCCTCTGGTTGTCCAGCGAGACGACGCTGACGGGCCGCCAGTACACGCATGTTGCTTCAGCGCTGCGGCAGCTGACCGACGAGCTGCAGCCGCTGGCGGCGCTGCGCATGCAGTCCTTCCGCATCAGCGTCCCACCGGTATTGCAGTGGGATGCGCCGTGGGAGGCCGTCGAGACCCTGCTCGCCAACCTGCTGCTCAACGCGATCCAACATGGCGGTGCTGGAGTGATCGTAGTGGAGGCCGAAGCCTCGCGGGTGGAGATACGGAATCCGCCGGCGGCCAGCGATGCGCCCGGTTTCGGGCTCGGTCTGAGCATCGCGCAGCGGTTGGCCAGGCGTATTGGCTGGCAACTGGAGATGCACACGGCGGCGGAGTGGGTCTGCTGCGAATTGCATTGGCCGGACCGGCATCCGACCGGGCAGGATCAGTAGCCGCCGCAATCCTGATCCAGTCGCGCCTCGATGCCGCGTTGCTCGCGCACCAGCTGCTGGCGCTCGCTCTGCAGGGCGCTGTTGTAGCGGCGGATCAGTTCCCAGCGGCGGTCTTTCAGGCGCGCGCAGACTTCCTGCGGCGGCAGCGCATGGCAGCGGTCGCGCACCAGGGTCGAACCCAGCGGCACGATCGCGCCGCCCGGGTGGGGCCGGTGGTGCCCGCTGTCCGGCCCCGGCCCCGGAGTCGGGCCTGGACCTGGACCTGGACTTGGCGGGCGCGGCCCATGTCCGGGATGCGGCATCCGGCCGAAGCCCCAGACCGGCACCCAACGTGGATTGCCCTCGTTGCTGTCGCTGGTGTAACGCTCGCCCTCGGCGGTGACGCATTCGTACATCGGCTGCGGCGGCTGCACGGTGACCACCCGCACCTCACGCTCGATGACCGGCGCAGGGGCGCGCTGGACGGGCTCTGCCGGCCGCGGCGGCGGGTCCTTGGGGCGTTGCATGTCCCGTACCTGCTGCTGGCGTGCGCCGCCGCAGGGGGCGTCCTGCAGCGACACCGCGCCGTTGGCAGCCACGCAGCGGTAGATGCGCACGTTGTCGGTCACCGCAGGTGGATCGGCCGCGCGGGCCATCGCGGCCGACGCGGTCAGGGCGCACAGCAGGAGCAGACGCGGGGACATGCCGCCATAGTGCCGCGTGGTGGCGCCGGCGCAAGCCCCGGGCACGGCGCGGTCAGTCGCGCAGCACCTGGCCGGTGGCGGCGACGCGGATGCGGGTGGGCTGGGCCAGGCCGCCGGTGGTGCCATCGAGCAGGCCATCGAGCTGGGCCAGCAGCGCCGGATCCAGCTGTTCACGGCTGCGGGCCGGCGGGGCACCGGCCAGGTTGGCGCTGGTGGACACCAGTGGCCCGCCCCAGGCGGTGCACAGCGCCTGCACCAGCGGGTGGGCACTGACCCGTACCGCGATGCCGGTGTGCTGCCCGGTGATCCAGCGCGGCGCCCGTGCGCCGGCCGGGACGATCCAGGTGTTGGCGCCGGGCCAGCTGTCCAGCACCGCCTGGCGGCGCTCGCCGGCCAGGGCCTCCAGCCGCACCCAGCCCTCGAGCTGGACCGGATCGGCGGCCACCAGGATCATGCCCTTCTCGACCGGGCGCTGCTTCAGCGCCAGCAGCTTCAGCACCGCCGTCTCGTTGGCCGGATCGCAGCCCAGGCCCCAGACCGCTTCGGTCGGGTAGGCGATTACCGCACCGGCCTGCAATGCCGGGACGACGGTTTCCAGATCCAGTTCAATCATGCTCAGCACCGTTGGACGCGCCGCGCGGGACTGCGCGGGCGCTTGCGAGGGGGCCGCAGACAACAAGGCCGCCCATGGGCGGCCTCATGCGGAACAGCGATTATCCGCCTGCCGCGCGGGCAGGGGAAATCCCGGTCAGAACGGCGGGGCGTCGTCGACGGCCGTCGCCTTCACCGTCTTCTTGGCGACGGTTTTCTTGGTGGCTTTCTTGGCCGCGGTCTTCTTGGTGGCGGCTTTTTTGCTCGCCGCCTTCTTGGCCGGGGCCTTCTTTGCGGCGGTCTTCTTCGGCGCCGCCTCCTTCTTCACCGCGGTCTTCTTGGCGGCGGTCTTCTTGCCGAAGCCCTTGCGTACCGGCTTGCCGGTTTCGGCCATCAGCTGCTCGACCTCGGCCAGGGTCAGCGAGGCCGGCTCGCGGTCCTTGGGAATCTTGCCGTTGAGCTTGCCGTCGCTGATGTACGGGCCGAAACGGCCGTTGAGCACCTGGATCTCCGAGCCCTCGAACTCCTTGATGATGCGGTTGCGCGCGATTTCTTCCTTCTCCTCGATCAGGAAGATGGCGCGGGCCAGATCGATCTTGTACGGGTCGTCTTCCTTGGTCAGCGAGGCGTAGGTGCTGCCGCGCTTGGCGAACGGACCGAAGCGGCCGATGCCGACGGTGACTTCCTCGCCGTTGGCGTCGGCGCCCAGCTTGCGCGGCATGTCGAACAGCTTCAGCGCATCTTCCAGCGAGATCGAATAGATGCTCTGGCCCGGCTGCAGCGAGGCGAACTTGGGTTTGTCCTCGTCATCGACCGTGCCGATCTGCACCATCGGCCCGAACCGGCCGATACGCGCGCTGACTTCCTTGCCGCTGGCCGGGTCCACGCCCAGCACACGGGCGCTGCCGGCGTCGGTGCGGTCCAGCGATTCGCTCTTGTCGCTGACCAGCTCCTTGAACGGGCCCCAGAAGCGCTCCATCAGCGGCACCCACTCCTCTTCGCCGCGCGACACCGCATCGAGCTCGTCCTCGAGTTTGGCGGTGAAGTCGTAATCGACGTAGCGGGTGAAGTGGCTGGACAGGAACTTGCTGACCGCGCGGCCGACGTCGGTGGGCTTGAAGCTGCGACCTTCCATCTCGGTGTACTTGCGGAACAGCAGGGTCTGGATGATCGAGGCGTAGGTCGACGGACGGCCGATACCGTATTCCTCCAGCGCCTTGACCAGTGCCGCTTCGGTGAAACGCGGCGGCGGCTGGGTGAAGTGCTGGTCGGCGACGATGCGGTCCAGCGGCACGCGGTCGCCGGGCTTCATCGCCGGGAGCTTGCGGCCTTCGTCCTCGTCCTCGGCGTTCTTGCTGTCCTTGCCTTCCTCGTACACGGCCAGGAAGCCGGGCACCACCACGGTGGTGCCGCTGGCGCGGAACACGTGCTCGCTGCCGGCGGCCAGGTCGACGCTGACGGTGTTCAAGATGGCCGGAATCATCTGGCTGGCGACGGCGCGTTTCCAGATCAGCTCGTACAGCTTGCGCTCGTCGTCGGTCAGGTACTTGCCGACCTGCGCCGGCGTGCGCAACGCCGAGGTCGGGCGCACGGCTTCGTGGGCTTCCTGGGCGTTCTTGGATTTGGTGGTGTAGGTGTTGGGCTTGTCCGGCAACGAACGGGTGCCGTAGTCGCGGGCGATCACGTCGCGGATCTCGGCCAGCGCGTCCTGCGACAGGCTGACCGAGTCGGTACGCATATAGGAGATCAGGCCGACCGTGCCTTCATCGCCGATGGCCACGCCTTCATACAGTTTCTGCGCCACCTGCATGGTCTTGCGGGTGGTGAAGCCGAGCTTGCGCGAGGCTTCCTGCTGCAGCGTGGAGGTGGTGAACGGCGCGGCCGGGCGGCGCTTGCGCTCCTTGCTGGCCACGTCGGTGACGTGCAGCGCGCCCTGCGCGGCCTGCTGGATGCGCAGCCGCGCGGCTTCGGCGGTATCACCGTCGGTGACGGTGAACTGCTCGAACTTCTGTCCGTCCAGCTTGACCAGGCGGGCGTTGAAGGGCTGCGAGGGATGCGCGCAGGCCGCTTCGATACTCCAGTACTCGCGGGCGATGAAGGCTTCGATCTCCTCCTCGCGCTCGACGATCATGCGCAGCGCCGGGCTCTGCACCCGGCCGGCGGACAGGCCGCGCTGCACCTTGCGCCACAGCACCGGGGAGAGGTTGAAGCCGACCAGGTAATCCAGTGCGCGACGCGCCTGCTGCGCATCGACCAGATCGCCGGCGATGGCGCGCGGCTGGGTCATGGCCTCCTTGATCGCCCGTGGGGTGATCTCGGTGAACACCACCCGCTGCATCGGCTTGCCTTCGGCCAGCCCGCGCTCTTTCAGGATCTCGGCGATATGCCAGCTGATCGCCTCGCCCTCGCGATCCGGGTCGGTCGCCAGGAAGATGTCGTCGGCGCCCTTGGCGGCCTTGGCGATGGCTTCCACGTGCTTCTGGTTCTTTTCGATCAGGTCGTAGCGCATGGCGAAGCCGTTGTCCGGATCGACCGCGCCCTCTTTGGGAACCAGGTCCCGCACATGCCCATACGAGGCCAGGACGGTGAAGTCCTTGCCGAGGTATTTGTTGATCGTCTTGGCCTTGGCCGGCGATTCGACGATGAGCAGGTGCTTGGGCATATCAATACTTTCTTGGGGGGAGAGCGCCCCTGATCGGGGGCGCTAGGGTGGCGCAATCGCCTGCGTTAGTGAAGCGCTGCGGCCGTTCTGGATAGATTGACGCCCGGGCAGGGGCCCGGGCGTTCAGCTTTCTTCCTTATTAGAGGAATCATGCCGGACCGGCCGCTGTCAAGCGCGCCGGCGGCACGGACCTCAACTGAACTGGCTGGCGGCGATGCCGATCATGGCCAGCAGGGCGACGATAACGACCGCCATCAGCAGCCCGAAAATCGACAGGATCACGATGGTGACGGTGCCCAGGCCGCGCTGCTGCCATTCCGGATGGTCGGTGAAGGCCCATTTGTCGACCACCAGGGTGTCGCAGATCAAGTCGTGCAGACCCTGTTTGCGTTCGGTGAAGGCGGCCATCACAAAGCCGATGCACAGGATCAGGCCGCTGAGCATGGCCGCGAAGTAGCGGCCGATACCACGGGCGATGCTGATGCGCTCACCGTCCGTGCGCACCACCTTGATGCCCACGGCCATCTTGCCCAGCGTGGCCTTGCCGGCCGAGGCGTGGAAGCCGGCGTAATAGGCGGCAGCCAGGGCGATGGACAGCACGTTGGTCAGCAGCTGGATCATGATGAAACCGGCGCCCATCGCGTCGCTGCCCCCGCCGATGCCGGCCATGCCCAGGCCCAGCACCATGCCGATGACCATCGCGATCACGCCGCCGACCATGCCCACGATCACGCTGTCGATGCAGTAGGCGGCCACCCGCTTCCAGAAGCCGGCGTAGACCACTTCGCCGCCGCCAACCACCGTGCCATCGCCCGGCGAGATGCTGGCCGGTGCGGTGTAGGGGGAATGGGTCTCGTCGGCTTTCTGCAGGGAAATCGGCGTGGCGGCGGTGCCGTTCTCGATGGCCACGTAGTCCGCGCGCAGGTCGATACCTGGGCTGGCCTTTTCGATCAGCTGCAGCTCCTCGGCCATGGCCGACAGGGGCTGCCACTGGTCCATGCCTTCACGCCAGACCAGCGTGGACAGGTCCAGTTCGTTCTGGCGGAATTTTCCGCGCAGGATCCCGGCCTCCACCGGACCGTGCCTCTCGCGCTGCGCATCGGCGTAATACCACTGGCTCATCGTGTTCCCCCCGTAAATGAATGGTGTGTCTCAGCTGCGGCAGTGTAGCGGCAGAAACCTGTCGTCCACGTCCGAGCTGCACTGCCATGTCCGGGCGCCGGTGTCGTAGTCCAGCCACAGTGCCTTGCCATCGAGCTGCGGACTACCGGGCTCCCGCAACTGCGCTTCCAGCCCGCAATGGCCGTTGTCGAAGCGGCCGATGCGCACGCTGGCGATGGCGTCCTGGGCATAGCTGCCGGGCGTCCGGAAACCCTCATCGTCGTTCACCGGGCAACGCCCGTTGTGCTGCACGAAATCGCTGATTTCGATCTTCAGTGGTGCCAGTTGCCCCAGGGCCAGGCTGGCTTTGGCGCGCAGCGTGTAGGACTGGTACGCAGGCAGCGCGATGGCGGCAAGGATGCCGACGATCGCCACCAGAATGACACCGCCCACCGCGGCGATGATGCCGGCGATGGCGCAGCCGGACAGGCCCGGCTTGACTGCCGGGGCGGGCGCGCTCCCCGCAGGTGTCTGCTGAAGCGGTGGCGGCAACAGTGGGGCGGCTGTCGGCGCGGCGATCACATCGTGCAGGCCCAGTTCGGCGGCATAGCGCTGCAGCGGCTGCCAGTCGCCGGCACCTTCGCGCCACAGCAGCGTATCGGCCGCGATACGGCCGGAGCGGAACAGTTCGACGATGTTGTCATCGGTCAGCGGACCGCGCCGTTCGCGGTTGCCTTCGGCGTAGAACCACTGGCTCACGGGGATGTCCTCATGCGTCCTTGCAGGCCGCGCGGCTCAATGCAGGGGTTCGGGTTCGTCGATGAACATCTGGGTTTCCATCCAGGCGTAGGCCGCTTCGGCCCCGGGCTGGTTGAACAGCACCATCAGCACGACCCACTTGAGGTCGTCCAGGTCCAGTTCGTCCTGGTCCAGCGCCATTGCACGGTCCAGCACCAGCTCGCGCTGGTCTGCATCCAGGATCCGGTGATGCTCCAGGAACAGCAGGAAACCCCGGCAGTCCACGTCCAGCTTGTCCAGCTCGGGGCCATGGAACACGCGTACCGGCCAGTCGACCCGCGGCTGCGATACGGCCGGGCGCTGCTCGGCCAGGGCGTCGAGCCAGTCGAAGGCCTTGTTGATCTCGGTGGGGCTGAATCCGGCCTGGATCAGGCCGTGCTGCAGCGAATCGCGGTCCCGGATGAGATCGGCATCCTCGCTGAAATAGTGTTCAAACAGGTACAGCAGGACGTCCAGAATACTCTCTTTCATTGCCCCTCGGCCTGCGCCAGTGGCGCTGTGGAGGTGAAGGAACTTCAGGTGCGGGTGTAGCGGCCGTGCGCCGACGACACGCTTCCTTCCAGTTCCATGACCAGCAGCATGGAGGACAGGCTGGCGGCCGTCAATCCAGTGCGCTCGATCAGTGAATCCATACCGGTTGGGTCAAACCCCAGTGCATTCCACAATCGCTGGTAGTTGATGTCCGGCAGGTCGGGTGCCGGCGCAGAACCTGCCGGCGCCTCTGCAATGGGGGCCGCCAGGCGCATTTGCAAGCCGGCGGCCAGTTCCCCGGCCAGATTGGCCACGCCTTCGAGGATATCCTGTGGCTGTGTCACCAGAATGGCGCCGTCGCGGATCAGGCGGTGGCAGCCGGCGGCCATGGGATTGTGCAGCGAGCCGGGCAGGGCGAAGACCTCGCGCCCGGCCTCGCTGGCCAGGCGTGCGGTGATCAGTGCACCGGAGCGTTCGGCCGCCTCGATGACGACCGTGCCCAGGCTCAGCCCCGCCAGCAGCCGGTTGCGGGCCGGGAAATGGCCGGTCCGCGGCGGGGTGCCGGGCGGATATTCGCTGACCACGGCGCCGTGCTCGGCCACCTGCTGCTGCAACTGCCGATGATGGCGCGGGTAGCTGATGTCGGCGCCGGTGCCGATCACCGCAAACGTCTTGCCGTCGCAGGCCAACGCGGCACGGTGGGCGGCCGCGTCCACTCCGGCGGCCAGCCCGCTGGCGATGGTCAGGCCGGAGCTGGCCAGGGCCTGGGCGAAATCGCGCGCATGATCGCGCCCGCCGGCACTGGGGTTGCGGCTGCCGACGATGGCGATGGCCGGTTGCCACAGGGTGGTCGGGTCCCCATCGACAAACAGTGCCAGCGCCGGATGCGGACTGGCGCGCAGCAGTGGCGGGTAGTCGGGATCGTTGCAACCGAGCAGATGATGGTGGGGCTGTTGCAGCCACGCCTGCGCGCGTACCAGGGTGTCGTGATCGGGATGGGCCAGTGACTGGCATTGGGCGGGTGTGCAGCCGGCCTCACGCCATGCGGCGGCACCGGCGGCCAGGGCTGCTTCGGCACTGCTGAAATGTGACAGCAGCGTGCGCCGCGGTTGATGGGGACCGCCGGCCAGCACCAGTCGCAACAGCGCTTCGGTAAACGGGGCAGGTCTGGCTTGGGAGGCATCGTCCATCGGCCGAGCCTGACCCGCAAACAGCGACGGCGCCCTCGGGCGCCGTCGCTTTGTCGCGTAGGGTTTTGCCGCTTACTGCGCGTCGGGGTGCTTGAGCTCGTAACCGACGCGGGCCTGCCGGGTGCCTTCCATCACCAGCGCGTAGCTGACCTTGTCGAAGGTGCGGAACACCATTGCGTGGGCGGCATATTCGTCCGGCAACGAGACACGGCTGCCGCCGGCCTTGAGCGCATCGTCCGCGCGCGAGGTGGACTTGCTGCCTGTCACACGGTCGTTGATGTGACTGCCATTGCGCCAGATCGAGAACACCGTGCCATTGTCGATGCCATCACGCGCCCCGCCGGAGATGGCGATGACATCGCGCGGACCGCCGGAGGTGAAGGTGTCGGCCACTGCCAGCACGCGCAGATGGCCCGGCGCTGCGGCACTGGCCGGGGCGTGCGGAACGAACTGCAGGTCGTACGGGTTGGCCTGCACCGGCACGATGCGGTCACCGGCACGGACTTCGCGCCCGCTGTCTTCCAGCTTCAGGGTGGACGCCTGGACGCCGCCGCTGGCGACCTGGGTCAGCGTGCCAACGTTGACCTGGGCCAGTTCGTAGCCGAGGAACTCGCTGCGGTCGCCGGTGGCCACGTAGTTCTTCCACAGGTTGCCGCTGCCGGGAACGGTATCGCCGCGGGCGTCCAGATCGTCGGTGGGCTTGGGCTGGCCGAAGCGCACGGTCGGGCGGACCACCGCGTAGCGCTGGCCCGGCTGGGCGTCCTGCAGGCCCAGCACATAGGCGTTCTGGCCGGCGCTGGCGCGCAGGCGGTTTTCTTCCAGGCCGACGACATAGGGCAGCTCCTTGAAGCTGTCCACAACGGTCAGGTTCTTCAGGAACGGCTCAACGTCCGCCAGCGGGATCGCGTTGATCGGTGCTTCCTGGCGCGGGCCGGGCTGGGCGGTGACGCGGTCCAGGTAGGCCAGGCTCAGCACGTCGCCCGGATAGATCAGGTGCGGATTCTTGACCTGCGGGTTGGCCTGCCAGATTTCCGGCCAAAGCCACGGCTTTGTCAGGAAACGTGCAGAGATGTCCCACAGCGTGTCGCCCTTCTTCACCACATAGGTGTCAGGGTGCGCGCCGTTCATATCCACGGCGACGGCGTACGTCGTGACGGTCAGCAGCGCCACGGCGGCGACCGTACGGAATTGTTTCAACATGGTTGCGATCTGCCTGATTCCCCAACAGGTTGCGGCACTATAGTGCAGAAACGGGGGCGCCGGGCAAGCGCAGGCGTTAGAATTGAGACATCTTGCCGAATTGATGCGGCATCCCCATATCCGGTATCACCATGGCCCTTCTGCCCATTCTCGAATTCCCCGATCCGCGGCTGCGTACCAAGGCGGCTCCCGTCGATGCTGCCGAAGTGACCACGCCGGTCTTCCAGCAGCTGCTCGATGACATGTTCCAGACCATGTACGAGGCGCCGGGCATCGGCCTGGCGGCCAGCCAGGTGGACGTGCACAAGCGCTTCATGGTCATCGACACCAGCGAGGAGCGCAACACGCCGATGGTGTTCATCAATCCGCAGATCGTCAGTGCCAGCGAAGGCGGCCGCGTCTACCAGGAAGGCTGCCTGTCAGTGCCCGGTATCTATGCCGATGTGACCCGCGCCGACAGCATCGTGGTGCGTTTTATCGACCGCGACGGCAAGCAGCAGGAGCTGGTCGCCGACGATCTGCTGGCCACCTGCATCCAGCACGAGATGGATCATCTGGACGGCAAGCTGTTCATCGATTACCTCTCGCCGCTCAAGCGCGAGATGGTGCGCAAGAAACTGGCCAAACAGCGCAAGCACGTGGCCTGAGTCCAGTGGTGACCCGGATGTGTCCGGGTTGCCCGTGGCGGGAGCCGTAGCCGGATCCCGCGATGCACGGCGCCGCCCTCCGGCGCCGTTGTTCTTTCCGGGAGTGGGATTGCCATGAGAATCGTTTTTGCCGGTACGCCGGAGTTCGCCGTCGCCTCGCTGGGAGCGGCCGCGCGCCAGCACGAAGTGGTGGCGGTCTACACCCAGCCCGACCGCCCGGCCGGGCGCGGCCGCGGGCTGATGCCCTCGCCAGTCAAGCTCGACGCCATCGCCCGCGGCATCCCGGTATTCCAGCCGGAAACCCTGAAAACCGCCGAAGCCCAGCAGCAGCTGCGCGCGCTGCAGCCGGATCTGATGGTCGTGGTCGCCTACGGGTTGATCCTGCCCAAGGCGGTGCTGGCTATTCCCACCCACGGCTGCTGGAACGTGCATGCCTCGCTGCTGCCGCGCTGGCGCGGTGCCGCGCCGATCCAGCGCGCGATCCAGGCCGGCGATGCCGAAACCGGCGTGTGCCTGATGCAGATGGAGGCCGGGCTGGACACCGGCCCGGTGCTGCTGCGCCAGCACACCCCGATCAACGACACCGATACCGGCGGCCAGCTGCATGACCGGCTGGCGCAGCTGGGCGCACAGGTGCTGGCCGATGGCCTGGGCCTGCTGCGCGCCGGCCTCAAACCGATCCCGCAGGTGCAGCCGGCCGAAGGCGTCACCTACGCGCACAAGCTGGACAAGGCCGAGGCCAGGCTGGACTGGGATCAGGACGCGGAAGTGCTGGCGCGCACGGTGCGCGCGTTCAATCCGTGGCCGATCGCCGAGGCCGTGCTAGCTGGTGAACGTGTGCGTATCCACGGCGCGGTGGCCATCGCCGACAACCACGGCAAGGCGCCGGGTACGGTGATCGGCGCGGCGCGCGAGGGTATCGACATCGCTTGCGGCCGGGGCGCGTTGCGCCTGCGCGTGGTGCAGCGCGAGGGCGGCAAGGCGATCACCGCGGCGGACTATCTCAACGCCCGTCGTGACCTGCGGATCGAGGGCTGAGCCGATGGCGGGTGCGACTTCTACGCCGTGGGGCAACAGGACCGCCACCGCGCAACCCGGGGTGCAGACCCGCGCGTTGGCGGCCAAGGTGCTGGCCGCGGTGATCGGCAAGGGCCGTTCGCTCAAGGCTGAGCTCGGCGCGGCGCTACCCAAGCTGGAGGACGGCCGCGACCGCGCCTTGCTGGAGGCAATCTGCTTTGCCGCATTGCGCCGGCGCACGGTCTACGACCAGGCGTTGCAGCAGTGGCTGCAGAAGCCGCTGGGCCCGCGCGATGCGGATCTGCGCGCGGTGCTGATGGCCGGGTTCGCGCAGCTGGATGTGCTGCAGCTGCCGGCACACGCGGCGCTGTCGGCGACGGTGGACGCGGCGCGCGCACTGGGCCGCGAGCGCCAGGCCGGGATGGTCAACGCGCTGCTGCGTCGCGCCCAGCGCGAGGGCTTTGCCGACGCGCGGGCCGAGGATGCGTGGCCATCGTGGCTGCTGGCCCGGGTCCGCGAGGACTGGCCGCAGCAGGCCGACATGATCCTCAACGAGAGCCTGCAGCCGGCACCGCTGTGGCTGCGCGTCAATGGCCAGCAGCACAGCCGTGAGGCCTATCTGGCGCTGCTGGAGGCGGCGGGCATCGAGGCGCTGGCCGAACCGTTGTCGGCCAACGCGGTGCGGCTGCCGGTCGCGGTGCCGGTGGCCAGTCTGCCCCGCTTCGCACAGGGTGCCGTATCGGTACAGGACCTGTCCGCGCAGCAGGTGGCCGATGCCTTGCGGCCGGCGGCAGGGGCGCGGGTGCTCGATGCCTGCGCCGCACCGGGCGGCAAGTCGGCGCATCTGCTGGAGCGTGATCCTGGCCTGCAGCTGCTGGCGCTGGATGTGGATGCGCGGCGGTTGTCGCGCATCGGCGAGACCTTCGCCCGCACCGGGGTCGGTGCCCGCGCGAAGATCCAGGCCGCCGACGCGGCCGATACCGCCCGCTGGTGGGACGGACAGCCGTTCGATTCGGTACTGCTGGATGCGCCGTGCTCGGCCACCGGCATCATCCGCCGCCAGCCGGACGTGCTGCTGCACCGCCGGCCCGATGACATCACCGCGCTGGTGGCGCTGCAGGCGCGTCTGCTCGATGCGCTGTGGCCGGTGCTGCGCCCGGGCGGGGTGCTGCTGTATTCGACCTGCTCGATCCTGCGTCAGGAGAACCAGCAGCAGGTGGCCCGGTTCCTGGCGCGCACGCCCGATGCGCGGATCGAGGCGTTGCCGGAAGGCTTCGGCCATGCAGTGGATGGCACCCGCCAGCGCCTGCCGGGCGAGCACGGCGGTGACGGTTTCTTCTATGCGCGGCTGGTGAAAACCGCCTTGACCTGAGGTCCCTATCATCGCCCTCCATGGGCGATGAGCGGGCACGGCGCGAATTCTGGTGGCTGGCGGTGACCGCCCTGCTGGTGCTCGGCGCCGGCATCGGCCTGCGTGACCCGTGGCCGTCGGACGAGCCGCGCTTTGCCCTGGTCGCCAGACAGATGGTGGAAAGCGGCCAGTGGCTGTTTCCGCAGCGCGGCACCGAGTTGTATTCGGACAAGCCGCCGATGCTCATGTGGCTGCAGGCGGCCGTCTACCTGCTGGTGCGGGACTGGCGCATCGCCTTCCTGCTGCCGTCGCTGCTGGCCGCGCTGGCCACCCTGGCCTGCGTGTACGACCTCGGCCGGCGGCTTTGGACGCGTCGGGTCGGCCTGTATGCGGCGTGGCTGCTGCTGTTAACCGTGCAGTTCACCTTCCAGGCGCGCAAGGCGCAGATCGATCCGCTGCTGCTGTCCTTCATGACCCTGGCCAACTACGGCCTGCTGCGGCATCTGCTGCGCGGCCCGGACTGGCGGATGTGGATGCTGGGCTGGTTCGCCGCCGGGTTGGGCATGATCACCAAGGGTGTGGGCGTGCTGGCCTTGCTGGTGCTGCTGCCGGCGCTGTTTGCAGTCGTGCGCGGCTGGCTGGGTGTGGACCTGCACTGGCGCGATCGCCGCATCTGGCTCGGGCCGCTGGCGTTTGCCGGGGCGCTGGCGCTGTGGCTGGGGCCGCTGCTGGCGGGGGTGTGGCGCGCTGACGATCCGGCCCACTACCGCTACCTGCACGACATCCTGCTGCGGCAGACCGCGGGGCGCTATCTGCATTCCTGGGATCACCACAATCCACCCTGGTACCACCTGGGGGTGATGCTGACCTTGTGGTTGCCGGCGGCACTGGCCCTGCCATGGGCGCTGCCGGCGTGGCGGCGCCGGCTGCGGCGCGGTGATCCGCGCTACCTGCTGCTACTGGGCTGGTGGTTGCTGCTGGTAGTGTTCTTCTCCATTCCCAGCGGCAAGCGCGATGTCTACATCCTGCCGGCGCTGCCGGTGTTCTGCCTGGCGCTGGCGCCGCTGTGGCCGGGCCTGTTGCGCCGGCGCGGCTTCCGCAGGTTGCTGCTGGGTTTCACCGCCGCGCTGGTGCTGCTGCTGTTGGGTGCCGGTGCCAGCGTGCTGTGGGGGTCGGACGCGGGCCGGCTGCAGGCGCTGATCGCCCGCCGTGCGCTGGCCGACGACGCGGTGCGGCGCCTGGGCTGGGTGCTGCTGGCCATTGGAATGTGGGGGGGCGGCGGGTTGTTGCTGGCCGCGCGGAAATGGCCGGCGCGGGTGCTGGCCGCGCTGCTGGCGTTGCTCTGGGTGCTGCAGGGGCTGCTGGTCAATCCCCTGCTCAACGACTCCAGCTCCGGCCGCGGCTTGATGCGCGAGGTCGGCCGACGGCTGGGGCCCGATGCGGAACTGGGACTGGTGGCGTGGAAGGAACAGAACCTGCTGCTGGCCGACCGGCCGGCGCGCACCTTCGGCTTCAAGCGGCCGTGGGAACAGCAGCTGCAGGCGGGCATGGTGTGGCAGGCGCAGCGGCCGCAGCGGCGCTGGCTGCTGGTGCAGGAGAAGTCGCTGCTGGATTGCATTGTCCGTGGCCGCAGCCAGCGGGTGGGGACGCTCAGTGGACGCGCCTGGTGGCTGGTGCCGGCCACGGCGATAGAGGGCCGCTGCATCGCCACGCCAGCGCAGCGGGAGTGGGCGCGGCGCGACCAGGGACCGCCCTGAGGGGGCAGCCAGCGCGGGGCCGGCTGGCTATCATTGGCGGTTGGAACGGTTCCTCGGACGGGAATTGGTTCAGTGCCCAGGACCCAGTATCTGCCGATGGACCCGCATTTCCCCGTCACTGCCGATTCGATTCCCAGCCCGCCGGCCGCCCCGGCGCGCTGGCGGTTTCTGCACCGTACCGCGACGCTGGCGCTGTTCGCGTTGCCGGCGCTGGTGATCAGTACCCCGGCCAATCTGTTGCCGTTCGGTCTGCTGCTGCTGGCCAGTTCGATCGCCGGTGCCGATTACCTGTGGCTGGCCCGCCAACAGGCCGGGCGAGCCGGGCGGATTCTGCTGGTGCTGGCGCTGGTGACCATCGCCCTGGGGCTGCTGTCCCTGTGGCAGTTCGAGCATGCGCTCAAGGACGTGGACAACCGCTCGCGCTTTCTGGTGATGCCGTGGGCGCTGTTGTGGGTGTGTGCGCTGCGGCCGCCGATACAGGCGCTGTGGTGGGGCGCGCTGGCAGGCCTGCTCGCCACCTTCGCGGTGGCCGGCTACCAGGTATTCACCGGGCTGGAGCGGGCCGATGCCTGGACCAACGCCATCGTGCTGGCCGACACCGCGCTGGTGCTGATGGTGCTGCTGGTGTTCTGCCGTCCCCCGCAGCGCTGGGGACTGATCGCGCTGGGGATGGCCGCGGGCAGCGCGGTGATCCTGCTCAGTGGCAGCCGCGGGGTATGGCCGGCACTGCTAGTGCTGTTCGTGGCCATGGCGCTGTCGGTGCGCTGGAAAACGGGCCGTTTCCGCGTTGGTGCCCTGGCCGGGCTGGTGCTGGTGGCCGCAACGGTGGTGCTGAGCGTGCCGCAGTTGCGTGAACACACCCGGCTTGCTGAGCTCAGCAGCGACATGCAGCGGATCGGCCGGGGCGATGTGGATTCCTCCGCCGGGGCGCGGCTGGAGCGCCTGCAGGTGGCGTGGGATACCTTCCGCGAACTGCCGCTGACCGGGGTGGGGATCGGCCATTTCGACGATGCCATGCGGCGCCTTCCCCAATGCAGCTCGCAGGCCGATCAGGTGTTCCGTTGCCACCTCGGCCATGCGCACAACGATCTGGCCGAATGGGCGGCGACCCAGGGTGTGCCGGGCCTGTTGCTGCTGCTGTGCGTCTATGGCCTGCCGCTGGGCCTGTTCCTGCGCCTGCAGTTGGACAGCGAGGAGGACGGCTTTCGCGGGCCGGCGGCGGCCGGGGTGATGCTGGTGGTGAGCTACATCCTGTGCGGCATGACCCAGTCGATGTTCGCCCACCAGATCACCGCCAGCACCTACACCGCCCTGGTGGGCGTGCTGTGCGGGCTGGCACTGGTCGACAATGCCGCGCGCGGAAGCCAGGCACCAGTTCAGCGCAAGGCAGCCAGCGGCTGACGCTTGAATAAGCCTGAACCCGGCGGCGTGACAGTCTGGGCCGTGGGCAGTGGCAGGCCCCGTGTTTGATCCGCGATCGCCCTCCGCACCGCGTCATCCGGAGGAGCCGGCAGGCGCGGTATACCGGCTGGGACTGCGCGCTTGCAGTGCGCTGTCCGGCGGGCCGATCCAGCGCCGGTTCCGCACGACTCAGAAGCGCGTGGATGCCGCAGCTTTGGCTTGGCCCGGAACCAGGTCCAGCGTCAGGCCGGCCGACAGCGCCGCCGCCCCCCATGCGGCCCATTTGATGGCGTGCCGTGGCCGTGACAGCAGGCTGTAGAACAGCGTGGCCGGCAATGCGACCAGCAGCAGTTTGGCCAGATGCCGCCGCGCCGCCGCCGCGCCGACATAACGGCGGATGGCGATCTGCCGTGACCTTGCATAGTGGAAACGCTTGATGAAGTCCGTGCGCACGCTGGGCGTGGAAGACGCGCCGCCGCGGTGGAATGCCCTGGCCGCAGGTTGCAGCAGGCACTGATAGCCGGCTTTGGCCATGCGCAGGCACAGGTCGTCGTCTTCGTAGTAGAGGAAAAAGATTTCGTCAAAGCCGCCGATCTGGTGGAACGCACGGGTCCGTACCAGCAGGCAGCAGCCATGGATCCACTCGGCGCTGACCAGCCGGTCCGGTACGCGGACACGGCCCTTCGTCTCCGGCCGGAAGAAGGCATCGCGGTGGCACAGCTGCGGTGTGCCGTTGTCACGCCAGCTCTGCGGGCCCACCAGCCCCGCCTGCGGAAACCGGGCCAGACAATCGAGCAGGCACTGCACATCGGCCGGGGCGATGCTGCAGTCGGGGTTGAGCAGCAGCGCGAACGGGGTCTGGACCGCGGCCATCGCCTGATTGTTGGCCGCGCCAAAGCCCGCATTGGTGTGGCGCGTGATCAGCCGCGCGTGCGGGATCTTCTGGCCGACGCGCGCGGCGGTGTCATCGCCGCTGGCGTTGTCGACGATGACCACATTCGGAAACCGGGCCAGTGTGCTGGCCATGGTTTCCACCAGCGGCGAGGAGTTGTAGGTGACGCAGACAACGGTCACCTCGGCAAGGGAGGGGGCGGACTTCATGGAATGGCTTGGGCAGGGCAATGGCGCGGCAGCAGCAGCGGCCGCTGCAGGGGTTGCCTGCGGGGGACAGGCAAGGGGGGGCGTACCGGTGTACGGAAACCGGTGCCGTGACAGCCCGTGTGTTTCCAAAGCATGGGGGACGCCATTTTAACGGCCCGGGCCGGTGCCATCGGCCGGAGCGCCTGCTGTTTTCCGGCTTGTTGCGCCGCGTTCAGGGTGCCTGCAGGGGCTTTCCAGCCGCGGCCCGGCAGACATGCCAGGCCGTGGCTACAGCGGCTGCCCGTTGCACAGCAGCCACAGCATGATGGTCTTCTGGCGCACGTAGTTGGCGCTGACAAACGCCTCGATCAGCCCCGGCCAGCCATCCAGGAAGCCGCGCTTGACCACATAGCTGCGGAAGAAGCGCCAGGTGGGGGCGAGGATCAGTTTGCCCAGGGTCGCGCGCTTGCCACGGCTGAACTCGTGCTCGGCCATCATCCGCGCGTACTTCTGCTTCTTGTCCAGCAGTTGCAGGAAGTTGCGGTAGGGGTGGTGCAGCAGGTCGCCGCGGAGCAGGGCGATCGGGCCGTCCACCGTCACCGCCTCGTGGATCTCGCGCTCGCCGCGCCAGCCGCCGTGGCGGCGGTCGAACAGGCGCAGCACGCGGTCCGGATAGGCGGTGCCATGGCGCAGGAAACGGCCGAAATATTCCGAGCAGCGGGCGAAGCGGTAACCCCGGGCGCGCGTGAAGCCGGCATCGCGCTCGGCCTCGATGGCCGCGCGCAAGGCCGCATCCACCCGCTCGTCGGCATCCAGGCACAGCACCCAGTCATGTTCGGCCTGTTCGACGCAGAACGCCTTCTGGCTGCGGAAGCCGTCGAAGGCGCGCTGGATCACCCGTGCCCCGGCCGCTTCGGCGATGGCGACGGTGGCATCGGTGGAGAACGAGTCCACCACCACGATCTCGTCGCAGAACGCCAGCGAGGCTAGGCAGTCGCCGATCCGGTCGGCCTCGTTGAAGGCGATGATGCAGGCCGACAGGCGTGGCCGCCGGGTCGATGAAGTGGGGGCTGGGCTGGGCATGCGACCGTTCGCGCGGGGAACCGGGGGCCAAGCCTAGCAGCGACGCCGGGTACTGGCGATGCGATAATTGGCCGCCTCTGCCGCAATATCCAGGAGTTCTCCGCGTGCCACGCCACTATCTGCTGTACGGGTCCGAGCGCTACGCGCTGGCCATCCTCCGTCCGGTGCAGGCGGCGATCCGCGCGCGGGGCGACGAGGCGGCCTGGTTCTTCGACGGTCCCGGCGCGGAGGATCTGGCTGCCGATGAGACGCTGCTGAGCGTGGAGCAGGTGCGCGCGTGGAACCCGTATGCGGTGATCACCTCGTCCAATGCGGTGCCGCATTTCTTCCCCGGTGTGAAGGTGGAAACCTTCCATGGCTTCGATGCCGGCAAGCCGCGCCACATCTATATCCGCGGCTTCTTCGACCTGTACTGCACCACCGGCCCGCGTGACACCGCGGCGTTCTCGGCGCTGGCCGAGCAGATGGGGCATTTTTCGGTGGTGGAGACAGGTTTCCCGAAGATCGATCCGTTCATGAGCCAGCTGGCCGACGTGCCCGAGCCGGTGCGGCAGCCGCCGGTAATCCTGTACCACTCCACGTTCTCACCGTCGTGGAGCGCGGCCGGCATTCTTTACGACGAGATCAAGCGGCTGTCGCAGACCGGCGAGTGGCGCTGGGTCGTCACCTTCCATCCGAAGATGGATCCGGAAATGGTGGCCAAATACCGCGCGCTGGAAGGCCCGTACCTGCGCTTTGCCGATGACGACAACATCCTGGACCTGTTCCCGCAGGTGGACATGATGTGCTCGGACACCTCCTCGGCGCTCAACGAGTTCCTGCTGACCTACAAGCCGGTGGTGACTTTCAAGAACCGCCGCCCGGGCCCGCAGCTGATCGACATCGACGATCCGGCGCAGTTCGAAGGGGCGATCCGCACCGCGCTGTCGCGGCCGCCGGAACTGATGGCCGCGGTGCGCCAGTTCGCCGACCAGCTGCACCCGTACCGCGACGGCCAATCCAGCGAGCGCATCCTCCAGGCGATCGACGCGTTCGTCGCCAAGGGTGCGCGCAACCGCAAGCCCAAGCCGTTGAACCTGTGGCGCAAGCTCAAGATCCGCAAGCGCATCGGCTACTGGGGCCCGGCGCGGGTTTGAGGGTCGGCAACTTCGCCTTGCCAGCAGGCTGAGGGCGAAGTCAGGTTGTAGTGACATAGGTGTAGCCTGGATAAGCGCAGTGCACCCGGTCAGAGGGATCAAACCGGTGGCTGGGCTTCACGCCTGATGCCGGATCCGAAAAAGCAGGTTTTCCGTTGGCAAATTTCGACGTGACTCCAAGGTGGGCTTTACTTGCCCGGGCTACGGAACCGAGCAGCCGGGCCTTCAGCGGCCCGGATGCGTGGCGCGGCCGCTACCAGCGCAGTTTGCGCCGGGCCAGTTCGGCGCCGAGCTGGTCCAGCAGTTCCCGTGCGCGCGTCTCTTCCAGCAACCGCAGCTGCAGCGGTGGTGCGCCGAACGCGCCGGCCGTGTCGAGGGTGAGCGTGGCGGTACCGAACGCGCGATCCAGCGGTGAGCGGTCCAGGCGCAGCGCCTGCAGCTTGTCCAGCTCGGCGATGCGCCACCAGCGGTTCCACCAGCCGCCGCGCACGGCCACCCGTTGCGCGTCGATGCTGTAGCCCATGCGGCTGACCTGGCGGTGCGCCTTGAGTGCGGACCACGGCAGCCACAACAGCGGCAACAGCCCCGGCGCGCCGGTTTCATGGGTGAGCACGGCGGTCAGGATGGCCACCGGCAGCAGCGCCGGCAGGCACAGCCGCCACCAGCCGCGCGTGGAGACGGCATGCCACTGTGACGGTGGCCATTGGATCTGCGGCAGCAGCTGCTGCAACAGGCCATCGCAGGTGTCCGGCGGCGCCAGCGGCGCCAGTTCCTTCAACGCCCGGCCGTCCTTCTCGGCGGCACCGCCGGCGGCGATATCCACCCGCAGCTGGCGGCGCTTGAACAGCCGGTGCAACGCGCCTTCGCGCAGGGTCCAGGCCTGGATGCGGCGGCGGGCCACGCTGCTGCGCAGCCGGGTCAGCAGCCCGCGTTCGACGGTCAGCCGGCGGTCGGCCTCGGTCAGGCGGAAGCCGTGGTACTGGACAATGGCCAGGCCGATGGACAGCACCCGCAGCAGGACCAGTGCGAGCAGCACGACCATCAGGCCGGTGATCACCAGCGTGGGCGTGCCCAGCTGCAGCTGGCTGGCATAGCCGAACATCTGCCGGCCCTGCTGGGTGATGACATCTTCCATCGCGCGGCGCGGGAACAGCTGGTAGGCGGCGCCGACGGCGGCGGCCAGCACCACTATCGCGCGGTTGGAAATCAGCCCCTGCCGCACCAGTTCGGGCAGCGGCAAGGTGAGCAGCACGTCCGCGGCCGGCTCCTGGACCATCACGCCGGGCGCGGCGCTGCCGCGATGGCGGATCAGGCGTTCCAGCTCCAGTGCCTGCTCCAGCTTGAGCACGCGCATCTGCGCTTCGGGCTTGTCGCCGGCGGCCGACTCCAGCCGCAACTCGGCCACGCCGAACAGGCGGTGCAGCAGGTTCTGGTGTACCACCACGTTGTGGATGCGGGCGAAGGGAATCTCGCGGCGGGTACGTTCGAAAATGCCGCTGCGGATGCTCAGGGTGTCGGTGCCGATGCGGTAGCGGTAGCTCCAGTACTGCGCCAGCGCCGAGGCCAGCACCGCCACGATGACCGCCGCGGTGATCCAGTGGTGGTACGGCAGGCTGTCGTCATCGCCGCGGCTGCCGAACACCAGCACCGCCACCAGCGGCAGCAGCAGCTGCTGGATCTGCTGCTGCAGCACGAACAGCCAGGACCACGGGTGCAGCCGGCGTTCTCCGGCATCCATCGGCGCCGTGCTCACAGCGCGTCGTCGTCATGGTCGAGCTGGCGCGCCAGCCGGTCGCGCAGGCGTTCGGCATCGGCGTGGTCCAGGCCGGCGATGGCGACGGTGTTCAGGCGGGTGCCAGCGGTATGCACGGTCAGGGTGGCCAGCCCGGCGGCGCGCTCCAGCGGGCCACGGCGCAGGTCCAGATGCTGCACGCGCGAGACCGGTACCCGGCTCTCGCTCTGCCACAGGTGGCCACGGCGCACGCCCAACGCCTGTGCATCCAGTCGCCAGAAAGTGAGCCGTTGCCGGCGCCAGCCGAACCAGCCTCCCCACAGCAAGCCGATGACCGCGCCCGCCGCGGCGATCAGCGGCCAGTGCGGGCTGCGCAGCACCAGCGTCAGCGCGCCGGCAGCCAGGGCCAGGGTGATCGCCATCGTCAGCCCGGCTCCAATGGCGGCGAACAGGGCGCCGCGTGACGGCAGCGGCTGCCAGTGGCCTTCAGCAGCGACCGGAGCGGGAGGAAGTTCGGGGGGTTGGATCGACAAGCGAAGATTCCAGCGATGAGGCTGGAGCGAGCCTAGCATCCGCCCGCAGGCGTGTGAGCCGGGTTTACTGCGCGGCCATGATCAGCGCATCGACGTCGAGCTGATGGCCGGCGCGCACGGCCTTGGTGCGCAGGTACTGCTCGTTCTCGGCGGTGATCTCGCCGGTTACCGCCACGCAACCGACCACTTCGATGCCGGCGTTGCGCAGATGCTGCACCTTGCTCGGATTGTTGGTCAGCAGCTGGATGCGGCGCACGCCCAGCCCCCGCAGCATCGCCGCGGCACTGGCATAGCGGCGCTCGTCCGGGCCGAAGCCCAGTTGCGCGTCGGCATCGATGGTGTCCAGGCCTTCGTGCTGGTAGCCGTAGGCGCGCATCTTGGCGGCGATGCCGGTGCCGCGGCCTTCCTGGTCCAGATACAGCAGGACGCCGCCGCCCAGTTCCTTGAGCGTGCGCAGGCCGCGGCGCAGCTGGTCGCCGCAATCGCACTTGAGCGAGCCGAACAGGTCGCCGGTCAGGCAGGACGAATGCACCCGCACCGGCACGATGCCGCCCATGTCCGGAGTGCCGACGATCACCGCCACCTGGTCGCGCTGCGCCACGCCGCCGCGGAACACGGCGAACTCGCTCATGCCCACATCGCGCAACGGCACCGGCGAACGCGTCACCAGTTCGTAATCCTGGCCGGCCTGGGCGGCCCCTTCGGCGAGGTCGGCGATCTCCAGGTGCATGCACGGGTCAAACGGCGAATCGCTGGCCGGCAGTTCCACCGCCACCATCGCCGGCAGCAACAGGCCCAGCCGCGCCAGTTCCACCGCGGCGGCATCGCGGGCGTCGCCAGCGCTGAACGGGCCTTGCGGCGGTGTGGCATCGCGCAGGTAGGCCAGCGCCGGCAGGCTGTCGAATGTCAGGCCGGCCAGCGGGATGCGGATGCCGTGTTCGGCGGCGATTCCCAGCGTCTGCGCGCGCGGGCGAGTCAGGAACAGGTAGTGCCGCTGGTCCGCGGCATCGGCGAAGGCGCTGAAGCTGGCAGCGGTGGCGCTGTCCAAGGCGATGACGGCACTGCGCCGGTCGCCATCGACGATCACCAGGGGACGCCCGGCGCGAAGCTCGGCCGCTGCCCGTTCGCAGTGGATGGCCGCAGTCTGGGGGAAACCGGCGGATGAAGTTGCAGGGGAGGGCAGGGCGCTCATCGGAAACCTAATGGGGGTCGCCGGCCGGGGATTCAATCGGCGCGGTCGGGCGACGCAGTGTTGCTGGCAACGCGTCAGTGCGGGTGTCTGGCGGTGGCGTACGGGTCTTTCTCGCCGCTGCCGGGGGGGCGCAGCGTGTAGCGTTTGTAGGTCCACTGGTACTGCGACGGGTCGCGGCGGGCGATGCGTTCGATGCCGGCATTGAGCGTGGCCGCGGCGACCTGCAGATCCGGATCGGCCATGGCCGCCGGGGCCGGTTCGACATGCAGCGCGAATTCCAGGTCCTGGCCGATCCGCTCGCACCAGGCGAACAGCACCCTCGCACCGGTGCGTTCGGCCAGCCGGTTGACCAGGGTCATGGTCAGGGCCTGGAGGCCGAAGAACGGCACGAACACGCCGTCACCATTCTTGGGCTGCTGGTCGGGCAGGATCGCCACCGCGCCACCGTCCTTGAGCACCTTGAACAGCTGTCGCACGGCCGGACCTTCGGCGCGGACCTGGCGCACGTTGTCGCCGCTGCGCACCCGCTGCAGGAAGGCATCGCCGGCGGGGTTCTCCGGCGGCGCGTAGACGAACGCGAACGGGCCGCGCGAGGCCAGCCACTGGTTGAGCAGCTCCCAGTTGCCATAGTGCGGCGCCACCACGATCACGCCCTGGCCCGAGGCCAGCGCCGCGTCGTACAGCGCCTGGCCGTGGCGCTCGACCAAGTGCTGTTGCAGGTTGCTCGCTGGCGGATGGGTCCACAGGTACAGCGTTTCCAGGGCCTGGCGGGCGGTGGTACGCAAGATGATGCGGTGCAGGCGCTGGCGCTCGGCCGCCGGCAGTTCCGGATACACCAGCTCCAGATTGCGCCGGGTCACCCGGCTTTCGCGGGCGTCGATGCGCCGCCACAACCAGGCCACGCTGTCGGCCAGCGAACGCTGCCACGACCACGGCAGGCGGGTGAGCACGGAGGCGAGGCGATAGTAGAGCTTGGCGGCGGTGTCCGGTTTCATGTGCCCAAGTTTAGCCGCTGCCGCGCGATGTTAAGGTTCGCCCTCCTTTTGCCAGGAGCCGCCATGCTTTCCCTGATCCAGCGTGTCACCCGGGCCTCGGTCACGGTCGATGAAACTGTGGTCGGCGAAATCGGCCAAGGCCTGCTGGCGCTGGTGGGGGTGGAGCCGGGCGATGACGCCGCGGCCCTGTCACGGATGGCCGATCGCCTGCTCGGCTACCGGGTTTTCGCCGACGATGCCGGCAGAATGAACCGTTCCCTGCGCGATACCGGCGGTGGCCTGCTGCTGGTGAGCCAGTTCACGCTGGCCGCCGACACCCGCTCCGGCATGCGTCCGGGCTTCAGCACGGCGGCGCCCCCCGACGAAGCTGAACGTATTTTCAATCAACTGGTGGCCATCTGCCGCGAAAAACACACCGCACGGGTGGAAACCGGCCGCTTCGGTGCCCATATGGTAGTGAGCCTGGTCAATGACGGACCGGTGACGTTTCTGCTCAGATCCTGACGCGCCGTGAATCCACCGCCCGGCAAGCGTTATGCTGCGCAGGTATAATAGTAGGTTCTCTTCTTTCCCCGCCGGTGGCGCGAGCATTACATGGCCAACGAACGTCCTGCCCAGCAAAACGACATCAAGCTTCTGATCAGCAAGGGCCTGGAACAGGGCTACCTGACCTACGCCGAAGTCAACGACCACCTCCCCGACGACATGGTCGATCCGGAGCAGATCGAAGACATCATCGCCCTCATCACCGGCATGGGCATCGATGTCCATGAAGTCGCGCCCGATGCCGACACGCTGGCCCTGAGCGACGGCAACACGGGCAACCGCGAAGTCGATGACACCGCTGCTGAAGAAGCGGCGGCCGCCCTGACCGCACTCGACACCGAAGGTGGTCGCACCACCGACCCGGTGCGCATGTACATGCG
The DNA here is from genome assembly GCF_001431585.1 of Stenotrophomonas pictorum JCM 9942. Classification (NCBI taxonomy): domain Bacteria; kingdom Pseudomonadati; phylum Pseudomonadota; class Gammaproteobacteria; order Lysobacterales; family Lysobacteraceae; genus Stenotrophomonas; species Stenotrophomonas pictorum. Next base: position 71,467 of record NZ_LLXS01000030.1, read on the forward strand.
CGAAATGGGTACGGTCGAGCTGCTGACCCGCGAAGGCGAAATCGCCATCGCCAAGCGCATCGAAGAAGGCCTGGGCCAGGTGCAGGCCGCACTGGGCACCTTCCCGATGGCCGTGGAAACCGTGCTGGCCGATTACGAGCTGCACAAAGAGGGCAAGAAGCGCCTGGCTGAAATCATCGTCGGCTTCAACGATCTGGTGGAAGAAGAGCCGGCGCCGGCCGTGGTCGCTGAAAGCGAAGACACCGAGGCCGACACCGAGGCTGAAGAGGAAGACGACGACGTCGCCGAAGAGGAAGCCGGTCCGACCGGTCCGGATCCGCTTGAAGTTGCCCGTCGCATGGAACAGCTGGCCAGTGACATGGCCAAGTTCAAGAAAGCCCATGCCAAGGGCGATGACAAGGCCCGTACCAAGCTGCGTGACGAACTGGCTGCCACGTTCGTGACCTTGAAGCTGCCGCTGCCGCTGACCGACGTGCTGGTCAAGCAGTTGCGCGATGTGATGGCTTCGGTCAAGGCCCAGGAGCGCCGCGTGCTGCATCTGGCCACGATCACCGCACGCATGCCGCGCAAGGATTTCATCCGTTCCTGGGAAGGCAACCAGACCAATCTGGAATGGGTGGAAGATGCACTGAAGCGCAAGCAGAAGTGGTCCTCGGCCCTGCGTGATGTGAAGGACCAGATCATTTCCGAACAGCAGGCCACGCAGGACGTGGAGAAGGCGACGTCGCTGTCGCTGGAAGAGCTGAAGGAAATCAGCCGTGTGATGGCCTATGGCGAGGCCCGTGCGCGCAAGGCCAAGAAGGAAATGGTCGAGGCCAACCTGCGCCTGGTCATCTCCATCGCCAAGAAGTACACCAACCGCGGCCTGCAGTTCCTGGATCTGATCCAGGAAGGCAACATCGGCCTGATGAAGGCCGTGGACAAGTTCGAATACCGCCGCGGCTACAAGTTCTCGACCTATGCCACCTGGTGGATCCGCCAGGCGATCACCCGCTCGATCGCCGACCAGGCGCGCACCATCCGTATTCCGGTGCACATGATCGAGACGATCAACAAACTCAACCGCATTTCCCGCCAGATGCTCCAGCAGTACGGCCGCGAGGCCACCCCGGAGGAGCTGGCCAAGGAAATGGACATGCCCGAGGACAAGATCCGCAAGGTGATGAAGATCGCCAAGGAGCCGATCTCGATGGAAACCCCGATCGGCGACGACGAGGATTCGCATCTGGGCGACTTCATCGAGGACACCAATGTGGAGTCCCCGGTGGAGAACACGGTCAACATCAACCTGTCGGAAACCGTGCGCGACGTGCTCGGTGGGCTGACCCCGAGGGAAGCCAAGGTGTTGCGCATGCGCTTCGGTATCGACATGAATACCGACCACACGCTGGAAGAAGTCGGCAAGCAGTTCGACGTCACCCGCGAGCGCATCCGCCAGATCGAGGCCAAGGCGCTGCGCAAGCTGCGTCACCCGAGCCGTTCGGAGCAGCTGCGCAGCTTCCTGGATATCGAGTGATTTCCAGGCGGTAGGGTTGAACGCGAAAAACCCCGCCCAGGCGGGGTTTTTCTTTGCCGCCCGCGCGAGACGGTCAGCACCGGTCGGCCACTTCGGTGCAGCGGCGCTGTCCCAACGCGCACGGGCAAGTGGTCGCCCTACGCGCGCTCCACTACACTGTGCCGTCGTTGCGGGCCTATAGCTCAACGGTTAGAGCAGAGGACTCATAATCCTTTGGTTCCAGGTTCGAATCCTGGTGGGCCCACCATCTGCTGATCCGACCACGTCCAGATCAGTCCGAATATCCTAGCAAAGTGGCTGTGCTCCGTGGCTTTCGTGTCCGGCCGGGTCCGGTGGTGTGCACCCCCATCCGGCTGGAACGTGAGTAACGGTGCGAGTAAGATGGCCGGAAGGTCTTCGCTTACTCACATACCGGTTACTCACAGCCATGTTGACGGACACCAAGCTGCGCAGCCTCAAGCCCCAGGGCAAGGTCTATCGCGTCGCCGACGCCAATGGGCTGTGCGTCGAGGTGAGGCCTTCTGGAGCCAGGATCTGGCGTTATCGGTACCGGTTCGCCGGCAAGGCGAACATGCTGACCATCGGCGACTACCCGGCGGTTTCCCTGGCAGAAGCTCGCGCCGAGCGGGACAAGGCCCGGGCCCAGCTCAAGAAGGGCATGGACCCGGCTCTCGTGGTGAAGATCGAGCGGGCGGCACAGGAGGAAGAGGCCGGCAATACCTTTGGCGCGCTTGCTAAGGAACTGGTGGCGCAACGGGCCAAGAAGCTGACCCCCGGGTCAGTCGTACGGGAGCGCCGGATGCTGGAGCGCGACCTGGGAAGCATCGCTGATCTGCCCGTTCGGAGCGTGACTGCGCCAATCCTGCTGAAAGCCCTCCGGAAGATCGAGGCCCGTGGAGCGGTTGAGACGGCACATCGGGCTCGCGCCGCCGCGGGCATGGTCTTTCGCTATGCCATCGCCACCGGCCGTGCAGAGAACAACCCCGCCCTGAGTCTTGCCGGTGCGCTGACCCCTACGAAAACCAAGCACTTCTCCAGCCTGACGGAGCCGGGGGAGGTGGCGAAGCTTCTCAAGGCCATCTACGGCTACCAGGGGTCGCCGATCGTGTCCGCTGCGCTCAAGCTCTCGGCGCTCCTATTCGTCAGGCCGGGCGAGCTCCGTGCGGCGCGCTGGGAGGATATCGATCTGGATGCTGCTGAGTGGCGTTACATCACCAACAAGACCCAGACCCAGCACATCGTTCCTCTGGCTGGCCAGGTCGTCGAGCTCCTGGAGGATGTCCGGCCCTATGCAAGGAAAAGCCGGTACGTCTTTCCCAGCGTGCGCAGCATCCAGAAGCCAATCAGTGAGAACACGATCAACGCTGCTCTACGGAACCTCGGGTTCGATGGCGAGATGATGACTGCCCATGGATTTCGGGCCATGGCGCGAACCTTGCTGGACGAGGTGCTTGGGTTCAGGCCGGACTTCATCGAGCATCAGCTTGCCCATGCGGTGCGGGATCCGCTGGGGCGGGCGTACAACCGGACTACCCACCTGGGAGAGCGCAAGAAGATGATGCAGGCTTGGGCCAACTACCTGGACGAGCTAAGGCGTGGCACGTAGGCCTCGATCCATGGTTGAATTCATGCGTCGTCGCCAACTTTGCTCGGTGGGCGCGGATCTTGTCCGGTGCTTAGGCGGCCGCTTCCGACCTATTCCGTTGAAAAACT
>NZ_LLXS01000031.1:0-8813 GCF_001431585.1 Stenotrophomonas pictorum JCM 9942
GCTTCGGCTTCGGCTTCCAGCGTGATGGCATCTACGTCCGAGTCAAGCGATTCCGCTGAAACTTCAATCGCTTCCTGGTCACGCTCAGACTCAGTCGCATCCGCGGCCAGCGGCTGCAACAACTCCGGCTCACCCAATGCCGTTTCTTCATCCGCGGCAGGCAACGGCAGATCATCCACCTGTGGCGGCATGGCGACATCCGCCACGGAAACCGCCGGGCTCGTAGCGAAGGCGACATCCTGCGCCGGCGCATCAACGGCTTCCACGCCATCACTCTCGCCCGCCGCATCTTCCCCGACCAACCCGGAAGCTTCTGCCAGCGATGGAGCCGGAGCATCGTGGGCGTCGGGCGCATCCACCGCGCTGTCCTGCTCGACCGGCGGATCCGGCTGCAAAACGGTACCGGCTGTCTCCACCTCGGGCTCCAGCGCGGTCAGGTCCTCTCTGGGGACCGACAGGTCGCTGTCGGAATTCGAAGAAGCGACAACATCCCCGCCCTCTTCGCGGACCGGCATTTCAATGCCGGCATCGATTTCCTCAATCACGGCCTGTTCGCTGTGGACATCCAACAGCAGCGTATCGGAAGACAGGTCGGTGCCATCGACAAGCGACGGCGCAAATGCCTCGGCCAATGGCGCATTCGGCTCAACAGGCGGTGTCGGCTGCCCGATTTCAGGAGCAGCTGCCGCAGCGGCATCGGGCGCATCAACGAGGAAACCGGGATCGAAGTAAGCCGAAAGATCCTGCACACCGCCCAGCTCGGCTGCTGTGTGTTCCAGCTCGACCCGCGCGCCATTGCCGGCAACACCCAGGCCGTCCGCCGCGACGTCCCCGGCCAAGCGATCTTCCTCGAACGTCTCGTCGACAACCGGTGGCCACTTGGCCTCCGGCAACGTGTCGACAAGCGCTTCCAGTCGGGCGGCCAAAGCCGCGAACGAGGGAATCAACGGGGAAGGCTGCTGCAACGCGGAAATGGTTGTCGATACCGCCGCTGCGGCCTCCCTCAATGCCTGTACCGCATCGCCACCCGGCGTCAGTCCGGCCACCAGCGAGCGCTTTACGAACGATTCCATGGGCGCCGTTACCGACGTGATTTCCGGCACATCCGTCATCGCGAACGCACCACTCATGGTGTGCACCGCGCGCAACAGTTCTTCCGTCACCGGCTGTGGTTGCACCTGTGCCTGATCCAGCCAGTCATGGACGGTGGCCAGATGCTGCGCGACCTCGGCTTCCAGGATTTCGCGCAGTACGCTGTCCACCGATGCCGGTGTACCTTCGACGATCTCCACCACGCCGGACGCGGGACCAGCAGATACCGCGGGGGTCGACGTTGCGACCACAGGCGCGTAGAACGCCTCCTCGCCTGCGGCAACGCGATCGGCCACATCCTGGATAGCCAGCAGATCCGCGCGGATGGTGCCGGTGCCGCGCAACGCGGCATTCAGCTGTGGCAATACCTCGTAGGCCTGGTTGACCATCGCGACAACGGCCGGGCTCGCCGGACGGCTGCCATCGAGCACGCGGTTGAGCATGCTCTCGATCTTCCAGCTGAATTCACCCAGCGTACGTGCGCCGACCAGTCGTCCACTGCCCTTGAGGGTATGGAACACGCGCCGCACCGGACGCAGACGTTCCACATTGCCCGGGGACGCGCGCCAGACCGGCAGCAGGTTGCCGAGGTTGACCAGTTCCTCGTCGAATTCTTCGATGAAGACATCTCGGATGTCCTGATCGATCTCGTCGGCACCGTCTTCGAACCCGCCTTCCAGGACCGGCCCATGCACCGGGACAGACTCTGCGCTGGTTTCAGCAGGCTGCACATCCGTTGCCGGCGCAGCGAACGGATCGAACGCATCGGCAGCGGCATTGAGCTCGGCCATGAACGCGGCCACTTCGATATCCTCCGGCGACCCGGCATCGCCAGCGGCGGCTGCGTCGGCATCAGCCGGCGTGGAGGACACATCGCCCAGCGCGATCGCCAGCGCGGATGCAACCGCGTTCTTGCCCATCTTGTCCATGCGCGGGACGGGGGCGGAGTCATCTGGCGATTCAACTGCCGGGGTCGCGTGGATGGTGTCGTCAAGGATCTCCCATGCCGGTGCGAAAGACTGCAACGGCACAACGTCCAACACGGGCGGCTGGGGCTCGGCCTCTTCCGGACCCGGCGCAGCTGCTTCCAGCTCGAACGGACCGCTGTCGACCGCCATGGTCTCGATGCATTCGACCACCGGCTCAACCGTCGGTGACGGAACTTCGTCCAGTTGCCACGGGCCACTATCGAACGTGTAGACCGGCTGTTCTTCCGTGGCGGTGTTGTCCTCTACCAGCGCCAGATCAACGTCCATGCCGGCACCCGCATCGAGCAAGGTGTCGCGCTGGGACGGCGAGGCCGTCTGGTTGTGCCCAGCTGCATGGAAATGGAATGTTTCCAGCTCCGGGCTGGCTATCTCGTCCAGTCCGGATCCGGCGCCTTCCAGGACAATCGGCGCAAGCGTGTAGCTTGCCGATTGCACTGCCGGGTCTTCCTCTGCGGCAACCGGATCAAATGGCGAGGCAGGGCTGTCCTGCTCGCCGAACGGCAGCGGCGGAGGCTCAACCGCAGCCACCGCCTTACCGGTAATGGCCTCGGCATACACCAGCGGATAGACCGCCCGTGCCGGCAGCTCCGGCGAAACGTCCAACGGCTCCACAGCGGTGGGCGGATCCGCGCTGACAGCAGGCGTATCGGCCGGCTCTGCCGCGGCGACCACATTGGTGGGGGCAACCTCGTCGCCCCCCCCCTCCGGTACAGGACTGTCCGGCAACTCGGCCGATGCCGCACTGGGAACAGGCCAGTAACGCAATGCTTCCAGACTGTTGCGGGTGATCTCCAGGATCTCCCCGCGACCCGCGCGGCGTTCGCGCAGGGCCTCCAGGTAATACTCCAGGCTGGCCATGGCATCGGCCAGGGTGTCGAGCTGGCGACCGCCAGGAATGCGCTTGCGGCCGATCAGTTCGATATCGATGTACTGCTGCACGCCATGCAGGTAGTCCGCCGGCGTCTGCAGATCCAGCATGCGCAGCGCTCCGGCAACCTCGCCAAGCAGGCGCGGTACTTCCCGCAGGCGCTCATGGTCCCAGTTGGTCTCGATGAACGCGACGAACGCTTCGCGCGCGGCGGCGAAATTGGCGATGGCCTCATGGGCGAGGATTTCCACCGTGCGGCGCGTTTCCACCGCACCGGGATCCTCGTCACCTTGCAGGTTCGCGCCCAGGTACGCCACCTGGTCATCCAGCGAGGCATCCACATAGAGCAGCGCGCCGGCGATATCCAGCAACAGGTTGTCATCGATGGCGCGGGTGCCGGCAACCACCTCGCGCAGGGCATCGCGTTGCTGCACCACCACGCCACGCGCCACGCCAAGGCCCATCACGCCCAAGGTGTCGGCCACGGCCCCCAGCTCGCTGACCTGCGTCTGCAGATCGGCCGGAGCCCCACCCATGCGCATGTGCAGATCCAGGGCATCCTTGATCCGCAGCAGTTCTTCCTTCACCGCGCTGCCGACCGTATCAAGCAGCTCACGGTTGCGCCCGCTGAGGCTGCCGCGGGCATGCTCCAGCTCGGCGGGGCTGGCATCACCGGCATCGGGATTGAAGGCGAACAGCACGCTCTCGTTGATGCCCTCGGCACCGCGCGCGCTGCGAATCTCGTTGAGCAGCGGCAGCAGCACGATCGGGATATCCCGATGGCCGTTCTGCAGGCGCTCCAGATAGTCGGGCAACAGCACCGTGCCGCGCATCAACGTGGCGCAGGCCTCGTCACGATCAGGCACCGCACCATCGCGCACGGCGTTGGCCAGCGACTCCAGCTCCTCGGCCACCATCGCCGGCGCATAGAGCTCGACCATGCGCAAGGTGCCCTGCACCTGGTGCAGGTAGCCGGCACAGAAGCGCATGCGACTGGTATCGCTCGGGTCCTCGACAAAATACTCGACCTCGTTGCGTACCAGACGCAGGGTCTCATCCAGCTCCGGCTTCACCCAGCCCAGTGCCGCGTGGCTCATGGCATCGCGCAAGGTACTCATCGCACTCCCCTGTACAGCATCGATTGCATGCCGTCCGGGCGGCCCTGCTTTGCGGTATGACGACACATCATCTGCTGATTCCTTTGCATCCCCGCCCGATCAACCGGCTCAGGCCGGCAGCTTGAAGTCGGCCACCGAGCGACGCAGCTCGGCGGCCAGCTGGTTCAGCTGACCCAACGAATCGGCCGTCTGTCCCGCACCTTGAGAGGTCTGGCCGGTGATCTGCCGGATCACGCCCATCGTCTGGGTGATGTCGGTAGCCGCCGACGCCTGCTGATTGGCGGCGATGGAGATGTTTTTGATCAAGTTGTTCAACGCGTTGGACACGCGCTCGATTTCGGTCAGCGCGGTACCGGCGTCCTCGGCCAGGCGCGCACCGGACACCACTTCGGCGGTGGTCTGCTCCATCGAGGTAACCGCTTCGTTGGTATCGGCCTGAATCGCCTGCACCAGACCTTCGATCCGGCGCGTCGCGCCGGAGGTACGTTCTGCCAGTCGCTGCACTTCGTCGGCCACCACCGCGAAACCACGGCCGGCCTCGCCCGCGGATGCCGCCTGCACGGCGGCGTTCAACGCCAGGATGTTGGTCTGCTCGGAAATGTCGTTGATCAGTTCCACGATCGAGCCGATCTCCTGTGAGGATTCACCCAGACGTTTGATGCGCTTGGAGGTTTCCTGGATCTGGTCGCGGATCTGGTCCATGCCCTGGATGGTCTGACGCACCACCCCGGCACCTTCGGTCGCGATCACCACCGAGCGCTGTGCCACTTCGGCAGATTCGGTGGAGTTGCGCGAGACCTGCTCAATGGAGGTTGCGATTTCGCCGATACGGTCCGACGCACTGGTGATCTCGTCGGCCTGGTGACCGGCCGCTTCGGCCAGCTGCATCGCGGTGGCCTGGGTTTCCTGGGCCGACACCGCCACCTTGGAGGAGATGTCGTTGATCGTGGTCACCAGGTGGCGTAGCTCGTCCACCGCGTAGTTGATAGCGTCGGCGATGGCGCCGGTCATGTCCTCGGTCACCGACGCCTTCACCGTCAGGTCGCCTTCACCGAGCGAGCTGATTTCGTCCAGCAGCCGCATGATCGCCTGCTGGTTGCGGCTGTTGAATTCCACCTGGGTCTGGTAGCGCAGATCCTGCTCACGCGAGCGGCTGCGCACCGAGCTCCACACAAAACCGATGATGGACAGCAGCGACAGGCCGCCGAAGATCACACTCCACCAGAAGTTCGGGAACAGGCGTGTATCACGGGTCGAGCCGAAAGCGGAGAACGCATCGAACAGCTTCTTGCTGTCAGCCAGCATCTTGTCCGAACCGGCGGTCAGCGCCGCGGCCGAGGACTGCGCGGCGAACAGCTGGCGCGAGCTGGCCAGAATCGCATCGGCGTCCTTCTTCATCTTTGCCCACTGGTTGGCGGACTGTTCCAGCGCCACCTGCGCGGCGGCATTGCGCACCGGACTGATACCCAGCTCGTCATTGCCCTGGCGCAGCCCTTCAAGCACCTGCGAGAACACCACCATGTCGCGCGCCAGCGCATCACCGGCGCCACTGGCGCCGGCACCACCGGCGCGGATCTCGGTCACACGGCGAGCCATGGTGCCGGCGACGACCACCTGCTGCAGACCGTTGTAGATCTGCGCCGACTGCGCACTGCCGGCGGTCATGGCGCGAACGACCTCGTTCAACTGGGCCTGCAGCTGCGGCACCGCGCCGATGAAGCTGTCGGCATTACCGGCCAGCGCCAGCACCGCCGGCTCACTGGCCACGATCTGCTCGGCGCTCTTGGACAGCGGCTTCCAGGTGTCGACCAGCGTTCCCAACGGCTTGGACACACCGGCTTCGTTGCCGTAGCGGCCCTTCAGGCCGCTGACGGCGCTTTCCACGCGGCTGCGGGTGTCCTTGAAAGCGCTGTAGGCGTCGCGATTACCGCTCACCGCCTCCCGGCCCTGGTTGGCCAGCTGCTGGGAAAGCACCTGCAAGTCGGCCGCTTCGGTACTGGCACCGGCCAGACGGCTGCCCTGCCAGGTCGCCACACCGGTATTGGCGCCGAAGACAATCATAGATATGACCAGCAGGATCAACCAGAAGTTGGTTCCCACGTTGCCAAGCTTGCCGCTCTTGGCGGTGTCCGGAGCAGTACTCATGTTCGACCTCGGTATTCGATACGGAGATGCAAGCGGCCGTTCAGGCGGCGGCTTGCCGGAATTCGGGAGTGCGCGAAAGCACCGACAGCGAGAAGACACCCCAGTCGTGACCGCCGTCGTGGAACGCGCGTTCAACGAAATGCGCATAGCGTCCTTGGGCGATGTCGCCGGCCGGCACCTGCTGCGCCCCCTGGAAACTGCGCTGCCCGTAGAGCTCATCAATGCTCAGCGCCACGTCACCGCCAGCCTGCCGCATGATCAGCACGCGGTGGCCCTCCTGCAGCACGGTGCGCTCGCCTTCCAGGAAATACTTCAGGTCCACCACCGGAAACAGCGTCCCGCGCAAGTTACCCACTCCCAGCAGCCACGGTTGCGCGCCCGGCACCGGTGTGACCGGCGGCATCGGCACGATTTCCACCACTTCACGGAAGTCGGACACCAGACGCCGGCTGCCGACGCGGTAACCCACCCCGCGCCAGACATCCTGCGAAAACTCGCGCTCCGGCAACTGCACCGCATGCGCCAAGCTGCGGCGCTCGTAAGCCTCGAGGATGTCGAATGGAGAACGCATCAGCCCACCAGTTTGTTGATCCGCGCGATCAGGTCGTCCTCGCGCGGCGGTTTGACGATGTAGTCGGTCGCCCCCTGGCGCATACCCCACGCCATGTCGGTTTCCATGCTCTTGGTGCTGACAATCAACACCGGGATATCGCGGGTGGTCGCATCACGCGACAGCGCGCGGGTGGCCTGGAAGCCACTCATCCCCGGCAGCACCACGTCCATCAGCACCAGCTGCGGCACCTGGCTCTTGGCCAGTTGCAGGCCGTCTTCGGCGTTGTCCGCCGTCAAGACCTCATGTCCGGCCTTTTCAAGCCATTGCGTAAACACCGCCCGATCGGTCGGTGAGTCCTCGATCAACAGAATTCGAGCCATTGTGCCTTTCCCCCTGGTCAGGCGTTGACGTATGTGCGGATGGCACCCAGTAGTTCGTCGCGTGTGAAGGGCTTGGTGAGGTATTGCTCGGAGCCGACGATGCGCCCCCGGGCTTTGTCAAACAGGCCGTCTTTGGATGAAAGCATGATCACGGGGGTCGACTTGAACAGCTGATTGCCCTTGATCAGGGCACAGGTCTGGTAGCCGTCCAACCGCGGCATCATGATGTCGACAAAGATGATCTGCGGCTGCTGGTCGGCGATCTTGGCCAAGGCCTCGAAACCGTCGGTCGCAGTCACTACCTCGCAGCCTTCACGCTTGAGCAGCGTTTCGGCGGTGCGGCGGATGGTCTTCGAATCATCGATGACCATGACCCTCAAACCTGCGAGTTCCCCACCCGCAGTCATATTTTCAACCATTGCTTTGTTTCCCCGAGCACGCAACGCGTCACCAGATTGTGAAGCGGTTGCGAAAGCGATCTATATCCCAATACCGCCGCGAACTGTCAAGCACCGCCGCAATGCCGGGGGCGACGGACCGTCTGGCGTGAAGGCCGTCACGGTTGCTGCGCAGCGCTATTCAGCCATTCTAGCGTCCTTGCGCGCGCTTCGGACTGGGCGCCCCAGGGACGAACCCGCTACCATCGTGCGCTGATCTGCAAGGTTTGAATTCATGCCGCTCGACGTCATCGTGGTGATGGACCCCATCGCCCATATCAAGATCGCCAAGGACACCACCTTCGCCATGCTGCTGGAAGCCCAGCGCCGTGGCCACCGGTTGCACTACGTACGCCCGGGCGGCCTGTCACTGCACGCTGGCAAGGCCGTAGCCCATGTTGCGCCGCTGCAGGTGCGTGATGACAAGGCCGACTGGTTTACCCTGGGTGGATTCGCGCCCCTGGCATTTGGCCCCGGCCAGCTGGTGCTGATGCGCAAGGACCCCCCGTTCGATGGCGAATATCTCTACGACACCCAGATCCTGAGCCTCGCCCAGAGCGCTGGTGCGCTGGTGGTGAACGATCCGCAGGGCCTGCGCGACTTCAACGAAAAACTGGCCGCGCTGCTGTTCCCGCAGTGCTGCCCGCCGACGCTGGTCAGCCGCGATGCGGCCGAACTGAAGGCCTTCGTGCTGGAGCACGGGCAGGCGGTGCTCAAGCCGCTGGACGGCATGGGCGGACGTTCGATCTTCCGCAGCGGCACCGGCGACCCGAATCTGAATGTCATCCTGGAAACGCTCACCGACGGCGGCCGCCATCTGGCCCTGGCGCAGCGCTTCATCCCCGATATCAGCGCCGGCGACAAACGCATCCTGCTGGTCGATGGCGAACCGGTGGACTACTGCCTGGCCCGCATTCCGCAGGGTGACGAGTTCCGCGGCAACCTGGCCGCCGGTGGCCGCGGCGAAGGCCGCCCGCTGAGCGAGCGCGACCGCTGGATCGCCGCCCAGGTCGGCCCGGAAATGAAGCGCCGCGGCATGCGTTTTGTGGGTCTGGATGTGATTGGCGACTATCTGACCGAAGTCAACGTCACCAGTCCCACCTGCGTGCGCGAGCTCGACGCCCAGTTCGGGCTGAACATCGCCGGCCAGCTGTTCGACGCGATCGAGGCCGGCATCGCTTGATGAGCGCCAGTACCGCCGCCCTGCCCGCCGCCCCCCGCGTCACCGAGC
>NZ_LLXS01000032.1:0-31356 GCF_001431585.1 Stenotrophomonas pictorum JCM 9942
AAGACCCCCTCTCCGCCAGATACCGGAAAAAGCCACCTGCGGGTGGCTTTTTTCTTGGGCGCGGATCAGGGCGCGGTGTCCGCTCTCGCAAGAACCCGACACCGGTCGCGGTCGCGTCGGGGACCTTACTCAGCGTTGCCCGGCCATGGCGCGTCTGGCCCGCTACACTGTGCGCCTGATCCAAATGGTGACTTTCATGTCTGAAATCCTAGTGCCGGTGTCCTTCGGCGAGCTGCTGGACAAGATCTCGATCCTGCAGATCAAGTCCGAGCGGATGAGCGATGCGGCCAAGCTGGCCAATGTGCGCAAGGAGCTGGCGGCGCTGGACGCCACCTGGAGGGCGCACCCGGCCGCGGCCCAGGACATCGCCGCGTTGCGTGCGGACCTGAAGGCGGTCAACGAGCGGCTGTGGGATATCGAAGATGACATCCGCCTGAAGGAAAAGGCGCAGCTGTTCGATGACGGCTTTGTGCAGCTGGCGCGCAGCGTCTATTTCCAGAACGACGAACGGGCGCGGATCAAGAAGGCGATCAACCTGGCGCTGGGTTCCAGTTACGTGGAAGAGAAGTCCTACCAGGACTACCGCGCCAGCTGAGAGGTGCGGTTGCTGGAGGCGAAAGGCCGCCCGTCAAGGCGGCCTTTTTCATCATCGCGGCCGGTTCACTGTGGATGGTCGCTGCGGTAGCGCTCGAAGGCGGCAACGGCGTCGTCCACGCTGATCAGCGACATCACCTCGTCGAACTCGATCTTGGTACCCCATTTCAGCGCGCTGGCCGGCTTGTGCAGGTAGCGGCGGGCGGCGTCGTCATAACGGTCCACGCAATAGCGCCGATCCGAATACGGACCGCTGCGCGCCGGGTTGCTGGCCGCATGCAGGCCCAGCACCTTGGTGCCCACGGCGTTGGCGATATGCATCGGGCCCGAGTCCGGCGTGACCAGCAGATGGGCGCGGGCCAGCAGCGCCGGCAGCTGCTTGAGCGTGTCCTTGCCGACCAGATCCAGTGCCGGGTGCTTCATCGCGGCAAGGATGGCATCGCTGGTGCTGCGCTCCAGTTCGCTGCGACCGCCGCACAACACCACGCGCCAACCCAGCGTTGCGGCGTGATCGGCCAGCGCCGCGTAGCGCTCGGCATACCAGTTGCGGCGCTGATGGCTGGAGCAGGGCGAGATCATCAGCACCGGACGACCATCCTCGTCCCACTGCGCGCGCGCCCACTCATAAGCTTCTGGTGGCGTGGCCAGGTCCCAGCTGACCTCGGTCTGCTTCAATCCCAGCGGTTCGCAGAAGCTGCCGATCGCATCCAGTACATGGATGCCGGGACGGTCGGCAATACGTTCATTGATGAAAAGACCGTGCAGATCCTTCGAGCGCGACCTGTCATAGCCGATGCGGCGCCGGGCCGGGATGAAGGCCGAGAGCAGGTTGGCGCGGAAGGCGACCTGCATCTGCAGCAGCGCATCGAATCGCGCCGCAGGCAACTGCTCGCGCAGTGCGCGCATTCCGGCCACGCCGGTCTTCTTGTCGTAGACATGGAAGGTCACGCCGGGCAGGCCTTCGAGCAGTTTGTGGCCGGCCTTGTCGATCACCCAGTGCAGCGTCGTGCCCGGTCGTGCCTGTTGCAGCGTGCGCACCAGGGGGACTACATGGGTCACATCTCCCAATGCCGAAAGGCGCAAGAGGCACAATGAGGGGGACGATGCAGGCATGGTGTTGTTAGACTCGCAAAGAATGGTCGCATTCGACGCCACTGAAGCGCTGACGCCCTGCCGCGATGGTCGCGGTTATGGCGCCATTCTGTTCGACCGCGAACGCCTGCGGCAAGCCGAGCCTGCTCTGTTTTCGCCTGCGCACTGGGGCGAGAAGGCCCGGCCGGTCGGCGAGGGGGGGCGCGGAGGTGCGTGGTTTGTCGACGCGCCGTTCGGGCACTGCGTGCTGCGCGGCTACCTGCGTGGCGGTGTCGCGGCCAGGTTCAGCCGCGATCTGTATCTGTGGCAGGGCGCACATCGCACCCGCAGCTTCGCCGAGTTCCGGCTGATGCGTGAGCTGATCGCGCACAAGCTTCCGGTGCCGCGGCCGCTGGCCGCGTTCTATATGCGCGACGGGCTGGGCTACCGCGCGGCGATCCTGATGGAACGGCTGGAGGGTGTGCGTTCGCTGGCCGATCGTGCGCTGGTGACCGGGCGTGGCGCGCCATGGGAGGAAACCGGCCGGCTGATCGCCCGCTTCCACCGCGCCGGTCTGGATCATGCCGATCTGAACGCCCACAACATCCTGTTCGATGCCAACGGCCACGGCTGGTTGATCGACTTCGATCGTGGCGTGCGGCGTATTCCCGCCACCCGCTGGCGCGAGCGCAACCTCAAGCGTCTGCTGCGCTCCCTGCTCAAACTGCGCGGTGAGCGCAGTTGCGAGGAGGTGGCGCATGACTTCGCGCGGCTGCGCCGTGCCTATGATCTGGCCTGGAACCGGGGCGTCTGAAATGAGCTGGGCATTACGTTTTCTGGGGGTCGGCAACGCCTCGGCGGTCGATCTGGGTTCGCCGATGGCGGTGATCGAGCGCGACGGCAAGCCGTGGTTGACCATCGACTGTGGCGGTGAGGGGCTCACGGCCTATCGCGCGCACTACGCGGCGATGCCCGATGCGCTGTTTGTCACCCATGTGCACCTGGATCACGTGGCCGGCTTCGAGCGCTTGTTCGTCGATGCGTATTTCAATCCGCGCCGGCGCGGCACGGTGCGCGTGTATGTGCCGGCCACGGTGCTGCCACTGCTGCACAGGCGCATCGGCGACTATCCGAATGTGCTGGCCGAGGGCGGTGCCAATTTCTGGGATGCCTTCCAGCTGATCGCCGTCGGTGAGGCGTTCTGGCATGACGGCGTGCGGCTGGAGGTGTTCCCCGTGCGCCATCACTGGCCGGAAACCGCCTACGGTCTGCGCCTGAAAGGGGCGCTGGTGTGGAGCGGGGATACCCGTCCGATTCCGGAGATGCTGCTGCGCTATGCGGCCGACGGCGAGCTGATCGCCCATGATTGCGGCCTGCATGGCAATCCCTCGCATACCGGGGTGGATGATCTCGAACGCGAATACGACGCGGCAACGCAGGCGCGGATGATCCTCTACCACTACGCCAGTGCGGCCGATGGCGATGCGCTGCGCGCACGCGGACATCGCGTGGCGATGCCGGGCGAATGTGTGGTCCTGGCTGGGCCGACCGCCGCCACTGCGGCGCCGGTCTGAACAGGCCGCGCGGCGATGTGGCCCAAAAAGGCGGTGGCCCCGCCGGCTGACCTCGGCGCCCGCGTCGATCGATACCGTTGCTGCCTTCCGGCCCTGGCGGGATTTTCGACCTAGCGTCGCGAGGGGCCGACGGGGCCACCATAGAGACGTTGGCCGCCTTGCGGCGGCCTGAGCTCTTTCTGGAAAACGGGGCGATGGATATCAGCCGGCGGGTATTCCAGAAGGGGCGCTGCGGATCACGAACCCTGCAGCGCGCGGCGATTGTAACGTATGCGGGGACACAACAGCCAGCCGCAGATGCATTGAATCGTCTGCAACCCGCACAAGGTGGGCTGCTGCGGCAGCCCCGTGATTGGCTGGAATGCCGCACGCAGGGAAGACGACCTGTTCCCAACTTCGGAATCTCCCCCGGACGGCCAGGCCCCTTCCCGCAGGTCGGATCGCTTGGATCTATGTGCTGATTGCCAGCTTGGCTGGAGAGTGTGTGGGCGCTGACGATGAGGCAGTTGCAGGGATTCACCCGGCGGGTTCCCGGCACTGTCACCCTGGTCGGCAGGATCGCCAGCTGCTGCTGGTGGCTGGCCTTGGCCATGTGCCGGGCTGGGTACCGCTTGCACGATCTGGACCGGCATCGGTGCGGTCGGTGCATTTGCGGTCGGCATCGTTTTGCTGGGCCAGCAGATCCATGCCGGGCGCATGGGCGCGGCGCTGCTGATTGTCGATGCTCTTGAGCTGATACAGCTATCAAGCCGCTGCGGCTCGACTGGGAGAGGGATATGAAAAAGGCCGCCCGGTGGGCGGCCTTTTTCTTGAACCTGGCGGAGAGAGGGGGATTCGAACCCCCGAAGCGCGGTTTAGACGCTTACACACTTTCCAGGCGTGCTCCTTCAACCACTCGGACACCTCTCCGGACCTGCCGCAACCGTAAAGGCGCTGCAGGGGCGCAAATTCTATAGGGTCGCGGCGGCGGCCACAAGTCGAATCTGCGCCGGGGCCATATGCCGGGGCTCACGGTAGACGGAACACGGCCACCATCTGTGCCAGCTCGTCGGCCTGCTCCTGCAGGGCATGGGCCGCGGCGGTGGCTTCCTCCACCATCGCCGCGTTCTGCTGGGTGGCATTGTCCATGTGGATGATGGTCTGGTTGACCTGCTCGATGCCGGCGCTCTGTTCCTGCGAGGCGGCCGAGATCTCGGCCATCAGCTCGTTGACCTGGCGCACCGCGGTGACCACCTCCTGCATGGTGCGGCCGGCGTCGTTGACCAGCACCGCGCCCTGGTCCACCCGCTGCGCCGAATCGCCGATCAATTGCTTGATCTGCCGTGCCGCTTCGGTCGAGCGCTGCGCCAGCGAGCGCACTTCGCTGGCGACCACAGCAAAACCGCGGCCCTGTTCGCCGGCGCGGGCGGCTTCCACCGCCGCGTTCAGCGCCAGGATATTGGTCTGGAAGGCGATGCCGTCGATCACGCCGATGATGCTCTCGATCTGCCGCGAGGCATGGGTGATGCCGTCCATCTGCTCGACTACCTGCGCGACCACCGTGCCGCCGCGTGCGGCGATGTCGGCCGCGCCGGTTGCCAGCTGGCGGGCCTGCTGCGAGGTGCCGGCGTTGTTTTTCACCGTGGACGTCAGCTCTTCCATCGAGGCGGCGGTTTCCTCCAGGTTGGCGGCCTGCTGTTCAGTGCGCGCGGCCAGGTCGTTGTTGCCGGCGTTGATGTCGCGGGCGGCGCTGCTGATGGCATCGACCGCGCCATGCACACGTTGCAGGATGCCGGTCAGGTGCTCGACGGTGGTGTTGGTGTCATCGCGCATCCGCCCGAACACGCCACGGTAGTCGGCCGTGATGCGCTGGGTCAGGTCGCTCTGCGCCAGGGCGCCGAGCACGCGCTGCACATCGCCGATGGTCGCGGCGTTGGTATCGAACATGCTGTTCACACCTTCGGCCAGGCGCCGGAAGAAGCCGCTCTTGTCGAGAGTGTCGATCCGCTGCGACAGGTCGCCCGCGGCGGCGGCATCGATGACGCCGGCCACTTCCGCTTCCACCGCCACTTCCTGGCTGCGGTCGCGCCATTCCACCACCACGCCCAGCCGCTGGCCCTCGGCCGAGATCACCGGAGCCACGGTCTGGGCGAACACCGCGGTGCCAAACCGCAGCTCGCTCTGCTGCGTGGATTGGACCTTGGCTGGATCGTTGCCGCCTGCCGGTTGCAGTTGCGCCAGCGTCTGGCCTTGGAGATGGTCCAGGTTCGCGTGCGGCAGGTGCTGCGCCAGTTCACCGCGATGCTGCTGCAGCAGCCGCTGCATCGCCGGGTTGGCGTAGGCGACCTGGCCGTGGGCGTCGGCGATCAGCATGGCTGTGCCGGCATTGTCCAAGGCGATGCGCACGCGCAGGTTCTCGGCGGCGATCGCGCGTTCGCTGTCCAAGCGGGCCTTCAGATCGGTCTGCATCTTGCGCAGGGCGCGCGAAACCTGGCCGACTTCATCCTCACCCCCAGCGCTGATCGGATAGTCCAGTTGCCCGGCCGCCACCGCGTCCACGCCCTGCACGATGCCACGCAGTGGCGTGCCCACCAGCGTGCGCAGCAACACCACCACGACCACCACCAGCAGCAGCACGCTGGCCACACCGACCAGGATCACCCGGTTGCGGATCTCCACCACGCCGGCCATGACCGCGTCGACCGGTGCGGACACCATCAGTGCGAAGGCATCGGGCGAACGGCCGGCGGTGACGGGGACATAGATGCGCAGCACCTCACCGCCCACGGTCGGGTCGAAGGTGCGCTGGCGGACGATCTGGCCCTTGGCTAGCTGCGCCAGCAGCGGCCCCATATCCGCGGCGAACGGCTTGCCCAGATTCTGCTGCTCCGGCGCAGCCAGCACCTGCCCGGTGGGCGAGAGCAGGCGTACCACGCCGCGCTGGTAGGGGCGGATCTTGGCCAATTCGGCCTGGATGGTGGACAGTGCGATATCCGCGCCGGCCACGCCGCGGAACTGGCCGTCGACCTTGACCGGCACCATCAGGCTGGTCATCAGCACCTGCTTGCCGGAGACCTCGTCGGCGTAGGGTTCGAACATCAGCTCCTCGCCGCGTTCGCGCACGGCCACGTAATATTTCTCCGCGTCCGGGCCATCGAGCTGGAGGTCGTTTGCCGGGCCGACCGCGTCCTGCAGGGAGGTCTGCCCGGAGGGCTCGCGTGTCCAGTACAGCGACAGCCGCCCCGAATCGGTGCTGATGCGCTGATCTTCGGAGAGACCGGCGACGAACGTCTTCAGCGTGTCGTCCGCCGGTTCGCCGTCCGGCCAGCTGCGTGTGAAGCGGGCATCGGCGCCATCGAAGCCATCGGGTTCGAATTCCAGCCAGTAGCCCAGCACCGCGGGGTCGGCGTCGGCATAGCGGCGCACCAGGGCGGAAACTTCGGCGCGCGAGCTGTTGCCGCGTTCCATGAGCGCCAACGTGGCGTCGGCCAACCCGCGCACCCGCGACAGCGGCTCGTTGACCGAGCCCCGCACCTTGGCGGCCTCCGCGCGGGCCAGCTGCTCCAGTTCATTGAGTGCGCTGGCTTCCTGAACGGCGGCCGCTTTCTGCTGGATCAGCCAGGCCGCCCCGGCGAAGCAGGTGGCAGCCACCAGGCCCAGTACCAGCGCGGTGCGCGCCACAATCGATGTCAATCCTGTCCTGCGTATCCGCATCGGGCCTCTCCCTTGTGGAATCGGGGGCCGGCCAGCAGGAATTCCCTCGTGGGTCGCTGTCCGGGGGTTACTACGGAGGTAGCGGCCGCGCGTACGCGAACCTGAGCCATGCGCGCACTGGCCCGGGACAGGCGCCGGATACGGCTGGCGGGGCCGGGCATGGCACAATGGGACCTCAGATGAAGACGGTTGCCTGATGTCCTATCTCGTCCTTGCCCGCAAGTGGCGTCCGAAGCGTTTTGCCGAGCTGGTGGGCCAGGAACACGTGGTCCGCGCGCTCAGCAATGCGCTGGACAGTGGTCGCGTCCACCACGCCTTCCTGTTCACCGGCACCCGCGGTGTCGGCAAGACCACGATCGCCCGCATCTTCGCCAAGTCGCTGAACTGCGAGCAGGGCACCAGCGCCGACCCATGCGGCCAGTGCCCGGCCTGCCTGGACATCGATTCGGGCCGCTACATCGACCTGCTGGAGATCGACGCCGCGTCCAACACCGGCGTGGATGACGTGCGCGAAGTGATCGAGAACGCGCAGTACATGCCCTCGCGCGGCAAGTACAAGGTCTACCTGATCGACGAAGTGCACATGCTGTCCAAGGCGGCATTCAACGCGCTGCTCAAGACGCTGGAGGAGCCGCCAGAGCATGTGAAATTCCTGCTGGCCACCACCGATCCGCAGAAGCTGCCGGTGACCGTGCTCAGCCGCTGCCTGCAGTTCAACCTCAAGCGCTTGGACCAGGAGCAGATCCGCGGGCAGATGATGCGGATCATGACCGCCGAGGGCATCGAATTCGACGACAGCGCCCTTGTGCAGCTGGCCCACGCCGCCGATGGCTCGCTGCGTGACGGGCTGTCGCTGCTGGACCAGGCCATCGCCTATGCCGGTGGCGCGCTGCGCGATGACGTGGTGCGCGCCATGCTCGGCACAGTCGATCGCACCCAGGTGGCGGCCATGCTCGATGCGCTGGCCGCAGGAGATGGTGCGCGCCTGTTGCAGGTGGTGGCCACGCTGGCAGAGTTCTCGCCGGACTGGAACGGCGTGCTCGATGCGCTGGCCGAGGGGCTGCACCGCATCCAGGTGCAGCAGCTGGTGCCCGGGACCGTGGTGCCTGGTGAAGGGATCGATTCGGGCGCCTTCGCACAGCGGCTGCGCCCGGAAGTGGTGCAGCTCTGGTACCAGATGGCACTGAGTGGCCGTCGCGACCTGCATCTGGCGCCGAGTCCGCGTGCCGGCTTTGAGATGGCGGTGCTGCGGATGCTGGCGTTCCGTCCGGCCGGCGTAGTGCCGGCCGTTCCCGAGAGCGTGATGCCGATGGCTCCGGGCGCGGCAGCCCCGGCCATGGCCACTGCGCCTCCCGTATTGCCGCCAGCGCCGCCGGTGGCAAGGCCTGTCGAACCGGCACCGGCGGTTGCGCCGCCCCCACCGGCGCCCCCTGTCGCGATGGCGACGACCGCGCCCGTGCCTGAACCCGTGCGGCCGTCGGCACCGGAGGTACCCGCCGGGAAACCCGTATCCACCGACGATCTGCCGCCTTGGGCGATAGAGGCCGCCGATGCCCGTGCGCGTGATGAAGCCATGGCCATGGAGATGGCGCAGGCCGAACCCGAACCGGTACGCCAGGCGCCGGTGGCTGCGCCCGCTGTGGTGCCGCCGGTCGCTGATGCCGTTGAGCGTGGCCCGGATGTCCCTGTGCGCGCGCTGGAAAATGCCGAGCAGTGGCTGGACCTGGTGGCGGACAGTGGTCTTTCGGGGCCGTCGCGTGAGCTGGCGGCCAACTGCGCCTTCGTGAGTTTCCAGCACGGCGTGTTGCGGTTGGGCCTGCTGCCGGGGTTTGAGTACCTGCAGACCGAGCGTGCGTTGACGGCCTTGGCCCAGGCCTTGGCGCAGGCGCTGGGCACCACACCGAAAATCGTGATTGAAACCGGCAACGTCCAGGCCGAGACGTTGCACGAACGCGCTGACCGTCAGCGCGGTGAGCGCCAGAATGCGGCTGAAGCCGTGTTCATGGCCGACCCCCAGGTGCGTCAGCTGCTCCAGCAGGGCGCCCGGGTCGTGGCCGATTCCATCCGTCCCATTGAAGAGTAAGCAACTATGCGCGGCAATATCGCCCAAATGATGCAGCAGGCCCAGAAAATGCAGGAAAACCTGCAGAAGGCCCAGGAAGAGATCGCCAAGCTGGAAGTCACCGGCAGTGCCGGCGGCGGCATGGTCAGCGTCACCCTGACCGGCGCCAAGGAGTGCCGCAAGGTACGCATCGATCCGTCGCTGCTGTCCGACCAGGAAATGGTGGAAGACCTGATCGCGGCCGCCTTCAACGATGCGTCCAACAAGATCGATGTCGAATCGCAGAGCCGCATGGGCTCGGCCACGGCCGGCATGAAACTGCCGCCGGGCATGAAACTGCCGTTCTGACCAGACGCGTGCCGGCGCTGCCCGGCACATGTGTCGCCCACGTCGCGAAGCCTCGAAGGCTTCGCGCGTTCGTTTTGAAGGGAGCCTGTCGCGATGAGCCTGCCGCTGCTGGAACAACTGATCGAAGCCTTCCGGGTGCTGCCCGGCGTCGGCCAGAAGACCGCGCAACGCATGGCCTATCACGTGCTGGAACGCGCCCGCGAGGGCGGTCAGCGGCTGTCGGAAGTGCTGGCCGAGGCGATCGAGAAGATCGGCCATTGCACGCAGTGCCGCGATTTCAGTGAGTCCGAGGTATGCCCGGTGTGCGCCAGCGCCAGTCGCGAGCGGCAGATGCTGTGCGTGATCGAATCACCTGCCGATAGGCTGGCGATCGAACATGCCACCAGTTACCGCGGCGTGTACTACGTGTTGCAGGGGCGCCTGTCGCCGCTGGACGGCATCGGTCCGCGTGAGCTGGGGCTGGACAAGCTCGAAGCGCGCTTGGCGCAGGGCGAGGTTGCCGAGCTGATCATCGCCACCAATTCGACCGTCGAAGGTGAGGCCACCGCGCACTATCTGGCGCAGCTGGCCCGCCGCCACAAGGTGCGGCCGAGCCGGCTGGCGCAGGGCCTGCCGTTGGGCGGCGAGTTGGAGTACGTGGATCGCGGCACGTTGTCGCACGCGTTTGGCAGCCGCAGCGAAATCGGCGAATAAGCGCGGGATGAGGCGCTAAGCTGTAGGCCGTTTCCTGCAGAGAGAAGTCGCATGACCGACACAATTTTCGGCAAGATCATCCGCCGCGAGATTCCCGCCACCATCGTCTATGAAGATGAGGATGTGCTGGGTTTCCAGGACATCGCGCCACAGGCGCCGGTGCATGTGCTTTTCATCCCGAAAAACGAGGTCATCCCGACCCTGGATGACCTGCAGCCATCGCAGGCGCATCTGATCGGCAAACTGGCCCTGGCCGCTGCCGCGTACGCACGGCAGCAGGGGGTTGCCGAGAACGGCTACCGCATCGTGATGAACTGCCGCGAGGATGCCGGGCAGACCGTGTTCCATATCCATCTGCATCTGCTGGCCGGTGCACCACTGGGGCGTTTCGGCGCTGGCTGAGCAGCAGGGCGCGGAGTGGTCCGGCGCGCGCTGCGCACGCATAGAACTCCCGCAGTTGCAGGTGCCCCCGGCCGTGCCGATCGCTGGGGTGCACGCACTACGGAAATGAAAACGCCGCCCATCGGGCGGCGTTTTTCGGTCACACGTGGCTGGATCACCACCAGCCGCCGCGCCAGCCCCAGCCCCAGCCAGGACCCCAACCCGGGCCCCACGGGCCGTACGGGTAGGCCGGTACCACTTCCACCTCGCGCTGCACCGGCCACAGATAGACCACGTCGGCGGCGATCTTGGGCAGCGGATAGTCGTACTCGCCGATCTTGGTGGTCTGGTAGCCATCGATGCGACCGATGAAGGTCACGTCGCGGCCCGGCTCGAACACCGCCGGATCATAGAAGCCCGCACGGCAGGCGATAAAACGGCCGTCGCTGGCGTCAGCCGAGGTGCTGCTCGGGCGGCCGCTGCCATTGAGCGGGCGGGCGATCATCTGGAAGCAGGTCTCGCCTTGTCCCGGCAGCGTTTCGATGATGCGACCGCCCCAGCGCACCGGCGTACCGGTCTGCTTCTGGGCCACCGAATCACGCGGCGAGACGGTGCTGAACTGCCCTTGCAGCGGCTTGGGAGCGGTCGCGCAGCCGGCCAGTACCAGGCTGGCGGCAAGGGTGAGGAAAATGCGGGTCTTCATGTTCGTGCTCCGGGTTTCGGGCGATGCCTGCGCAGGTCTGCCAATAGTGAAGCGAGGTCGGACTGGGCGCCAGCGTAACGCGCATCGCTGAAACGTTGGCTGAGTAATGGCAGGTCGCTGCCGGGATGTTTTTCCTCGACCCTTTGTGCCCAGGCGGTAGCGGATTCGTGGGGCTCACGGGCAAGGCCGAGCCGGGTATAGCGGGCGCCCAGGCGGTGCCAGGCACGCAGCAGCGGGTCGCGCTCGCGTTCGCCGCGGGCCAGCAGCCGGATCATCGCACCGACCGTCAGCAGCGCCAGCACCGCGAACAGCGCGATCAGTTGCGCCGGCTGCAGACGCTCGATGCCCAGTGGACGCAGCAGCTGCTGCTGCCGTCTGGCATCGAAGGACAGCACCATGTCATTCCAGCCACGGCGCATCCAGTCGCCGAGCTGGGCCAGCTGGTTCCATTGCCCGGCGACGTCGAAGCCGCCGGCATTGGCTCGGCCGAGACGGTCTTCGAGGGTGTCATAGATCCGTTCCGTGGCGACGGCGGCGGTGGGGTCCACGCGTACCCAGCCGCGCCCGGACAGCCACACTTCGCTCCAGGCATGCGCGTCCATCTTGCGCACGACCCAGTAGTCGCCAAAACGGTTGCGCACCCCGCCGGCATAGCCGGTGACCACCCGCGCGGGGATGCCGGCGCTGCGCATCAGCACCACGAAGGCCGAGCTGAAGTGCTCGCAGAAGCCGGCCTTCTGTTCGAACAGGAATTCATCGGCGCTGTGCCGGCCGGCCAGCGGCGTTTCCAGGGTGTAGGCGAACTCGCCGGTGATCCATTGCAAGGCGCGCTGCACGATGGCGGCCTCGTCGCCGCCGGCCTCGCTGCGCCATTGCCGTCCCAATGCCTGCGTGCGCGGGTTGAAGCCGGGTGGCAGCTGCAGCGCCTGCTGGCGCAACAGCGGCGGCAGGTCCGGCTGGAACTGGCGGTAGCTGGTGGACTGCAGGCGCCAGCGCGTGAGCGCGGTCAGCGGGCGTCGGCTGGTCAGGCTGTAATCGGCATCCAGTTGGGTATCCGCCGGCGCGGTGGTCGGCAGGTCCAGTGCAACCAGCTGGCGGCGTTCGGTAGGCTCGTATTCGATCTGGTAGTCCCAGCGGACATCGGCGGCCACAAGGCGGGGGGCGGCGGTGTGGCGCTGGCTGTCCAGCCGCGTCCAGGCGCGCCCGTCAAAACGGGTCAGCACCGGGCCGCGCCAGTAACGCTGACTCGCCGCCGGCACCGGACCGAAGAACTGCGCCCGCAAGGCCGGACTGTCATCGGCCATCAGGTCGATCCACTCGCCCGGCTGCATCGTGTCCGAAAGACCCGGGCGTCCGACCGCGCGTTCGGGAATACCCCATAGTGGCGTGGGCAGGCGCGGTACCAGCCAGAACGCGGCCAGCGCCAGCGGTAGGGCGACGACCATCAAGCGGCCTACCACGCGCAGTTGCTGGGTGATCGCCGCAGAGGCGCGCCCGGCTTCACCATCCGCGATACGCTGCAGGCTAAGCAGGGTGCTGATCACGGCAGCCAGTGCCAGCAGCAGGGTGCCCGGGCCCTGGTCCAGCAGAAATGCCGAAAATGGCGCGAACAGGGCGAAGCCCAGCAGGCTGCGGGCATCGCGCAGCGTGCGCAGTTCACTGGATTTGATCGCCAGCATCGCCGCCAGCAGGGCGCAGCCGCTGTCGCGGCCCGGGCGCGGACCCATCTGCCAGTAGATGGCCACCAGCATGACGGCGATAAGCAGCAGCCGCAGCGACATGGGAACCGTGTGGCGCCACGCTAGTGCCGCCACGGCGATGGCGGCGATCGCATAGCCGACGGCCAGCACTGCCGGCAGCTGCAGCAGCAGGGGCAGCAGGGCCAGGGCGGTGGTCAGCAGTGCCCAGCCCCGGGTGGGGGCGTCCAGTGGTGGGCTGGTCTTCATGCCGGCGGCATCAGGGCCAACGCCCTCAGGCACTGGTGGCGATGTGCATCACCGCTGCCCGGGCCGATCGGTGCGGCGTCGGGCAGCAGCAGACGATAGCGGCGGCCTTCGCGCTCGGCGTCGTCCACCCAGCGTGCCAGGCGGGCGATGCGCCACTCATACGGCAACGCGCCCAGGGTGGCCCAGTCCAGCACCAGTTCCGCACCGGCGGGGCGCTCGTACTCGCGTACCAGCAGGCCATCGCGGCGTGCGGAGTGTTTCCAGGCGATGGTGCGCATGGCGTCGCCCTGCCGGTACGGGCGCAGCTGTTGCAGTTCCTCGCCGAGCGGATGGATACGGGTGCGGGTGGCGCCGTCGCTGCTGTCGGGCAGCGGATGGGCGGGCGTTTCCGGCGCGGGGTAGACCAGCACGGGGCTTTCGGGCCACACCCAGCTCCAGGCCCGCAGCAACCCAAGCGGCTGGGTGGTGGAGAACCGGATGCGCTGCAGATCCAGCCAGCCGCGGCGGGAGGTCGCCAGCCACAGGTCCACTTCGCTGCGCTCATCACCCTCAAGGTCCGCGCGGGCGTGGGCCTGCTGGTGTTCGATCCGCAGGCCGCGGCGCGGGCGCCGATCCTGGCGGGCGATCACCAGCCGCAACCGCAGTGGTTGGCCGGCGGCGACCGGCTCGGCTGAGAGCGCTTCCAGTTGCAGCCCGGACAGCTGCAGGTGGGCCTGCAGCGCGCTGGCCAGTGCGGTGGTTGCCAGCAGCAGCGCAAGCAGCAGTGCGGGATTGTTGTTGTAGTTGAGCGCGCCCAGCAGCATCACCGTCAGCAGAACGGCCAGAAACAGGCCAAAACCCGTGGGCAGCACGTAGATCCGCTTCCGGTCGAGGGTGACCGGAAGGGTCTCGGGATGGCGTGGACGGGCCAGCAGCTGTAACACCTGCCAGTCGCCGCGCATGAGCTGGCGTACTTCAATCAACCTGCACACCGTGCAGGATCGCGCGGGCCAGCGCCGGCCCGGTGGTCGACTCGGCTTCGGGAACCAGCCGATGGCCGGCCACGCCCAGGAACAGCGCCTGCACATCTTCCGGCAGCACGTGCTGCCGTCCCAGCAGCAGCGCATGGGCCTTGGCCGCACGCAGCAGGGCGATGCCCGCGCGCGGTGACAGTCCCACCCGTATCCCCGGTTGCTGGCGGCTGCGCGTCAGCAAGCGCTGTACGTAGTCGATCAGCGCATCGCTGGCATGGATGTGTTCAACGGCCGCACGGAGCTGGCGGATATCGTCTTCGGACAGGCATGGCATTGTCTGTGCGATGAGTTCCCGGCGGCTGCTGCCTGCCAGTAGGGCACGTTCGGATTCGGTATTGGGATAGCCCAGGGTCAGCCGCAGCAAAAAGCGGTCCAGCTGCGAATCGGGCAGCGGGAAGGTGCCGGACATGTCGGCCGGGTTCTGGGTGGCGATCACGAAAAACGGATCGGGCAGGGCATGGGTCACGCCATCGAGCGTGACCTGCTGTTCGGCCATGGCCTCCAGCAGCGCACTCTGGGTGCGCGGCGGTGCCCGGTTGATCTCGTCGGCCAGCAGCACATTGCAGAACACCGGCCCGGGATGGAACTGGAAGCTGCGGCTGTGGGACTCATAGATCGAGATGCCCAGTACATCGGCCGGCAGCAGGTCCGAGGTGAACTGCACACGCTGGAACTGCAGGCCGACGCTGGAGGCCATGGCATGCGCCAATGTGGTCTTGCCCAGGCCCGGCAGATCCTCGATCAACAGGTGCCCGCCGGACAGCAGGGCGACAAAGGCCAAACGCACTTCAAGGGCCTTGCCCAGCAGCAGCGCGTTGACCTGCTCCTGCGCCTGGCGCAGGGACTGCAGTGTGACTTGGGTTAGCATTCCGGGCGGTGCGACTGGCATGGTCGTCTCGTATATCTGGTTTCAAGGGGAGTTTACGTGGCAACTGCGAGCGAACAACGTGCCTGCACGACGTTTCTTGTGCTGTGGGCGTTGATCAGCGGCGTCAAAGTTCTCATCGCGGCCTATCTTCCCCTGTTCGTGGATGAGGCGTTCTACTGGCAGGAAGGTCAACATCTGGCACCGGCCTATTCCGATCTGCCGGGATTGACGGCCTGGCTGACGCGCCTGGGCGTGGAGCTGGTCGGCAACCATCGTCTCGGCGTGCGCCTGCCGTTCCTGTTGCTGGGGGCGCTGTTGCCTTGGATGGTGGTCAACATCACCACGCGCTGGTTCGGTGCGCGTGCCGGCTGGCAGGCGGGTGCATTCACGCTGCTGATGCCGCTGTCGGCGACCCTGGGCATCCTGGCGGTGCCCGATGTGCCCATGGCCATCGCGGCGGTGCTCTGTCTGGATGCCGGCGCGCGGCTGCTGCGCAATGTCGATGCGGGAGCGGTGCTGCTGCTGGCGCTGGGGTTGCTGGTCGGCGCGCTGAGCCACTACCGCTTCATCGGTGTGATCGTGGTCGGCTTCATTGCCCTGCTGCTGTTGCCGGAGGGTCGGCGGATGCTGCGCGATGCCCGCGTCTGGGTGGCGATAGCCGTGGGGATCGTGGCGTGGCTGCCGCTGCTGGCGTGGAACCTGGACAACCAGGATGCCGGACTGAAATTCCAGATACTGGAACGTCATCCATGGAGCTTCCATGGTGACGGCTTGTGGTTCCTGCTGATCCAGCCGTTGATGGTCACGCCCGTGTTGTTTGCCGCCCTGGCCTGGGTGGCCATCGAGGGTCTGCGCCGCGGCCGGGGCGGTTTTCGTCATCTGCAGTGGCGCTATTTCGCGCTGGTGGGCACCACCTCGACCCTGCTGATCTTCCTGCTCGGATTCTTCACCGATGTGGAACGTGTCAGTTTCCATTGGCCGTTGCCCGGATACCTGGCGTTGCTGGCCTGTGTGCCCCTGATGCTCAACCGCTGGCCCCGCTTCTGGCGGCGCAGCGTCTGGGCGGTGGCTGCGTTGGGACTGGTGATGGCCCTGGGCTACTACGTGATGGCATCGGCGCCGTCGTTGCGCGAGCAGATGGCCGGCAGCAAGTACTACCCGCGCAATTTCGCCGGATGGCAGCCGCTGGCCGATGCGGTGCGCGACGAGCTGGCGCAGATGCCGGCCGAGACCGAGATAGTGGCCGGCAGTTTCAAGGTCGGGTCCGAGCTGGGATTCCGCCTGGACGATGCGGCCATCAAGGTGCTGCCGCATGAACTCAATGACCGGCATGGTCGCACCGCGCAGCTGGCCCTGTGGGGTCTGATCAGCGATGGCAGCCGCACCGTTCCCCAGCTGCTGGTGATCGCCCCTGGCGACCAGCGTTATCGCGATCTGCTGGCACGCTATCACCGCATCTGCGCGCTGGTCGGGCCACTGCCGCCACCGCGCGTGGTGTCCACCGATCACGGCTTCCAGCGATTTCTGCTGTTCCGCCTGCCTGCGGCCAAGGTGCAGGGACCGTGTGTGACGCCGGCGATGGCCTGGCTGGACACCCCTGTGGCAGGTGCCAAGGTCGCCGGGCAACTGGATGTGCAGGGCTGGGCCTTCAAGGACGGTGTAGGGCTGGCGCGGGTGGAGCTGCTGGTGGATGGGCGCAGTGCAGGTGATGCGAAGTACGGTCGCACCTTCGATGTGCGGCCTGCGTGGCCGGGAACCAGCGATCCTCGCCATCCCGACGTGGGGTTTGATGCGCAGGTGGATATCGCCGGATTGAAGCCGGGGCGACACTGGCTGGGGCTTCGTCTGTATGGCCAGGACGGCAGTGTCGAACAATGGATGGAGCAGCCGTTCACCGTGGAAAAATAGAACGCGGTGCGGTCCCGGATATGGATTGCGAGAGCGCTTGACAGGGTAGTTTCAACAGCTGATGGGATAATGGAAAATTTCGACATTGCGGTATTGATTCCCTGCTACAACGAGCAGGCGGCGATTGCCAAGGTGGTGGCCGACTTCCGCCTGAGCCTGCCTGCGGCAAGGATCGTGGTGCTGGACAACAACTCCAGCGACCGCACTGCCGAGATCGCACTTCAGGCGGGGGCCGAGATTGTGCGGGTGTCATTGCAGGGCAAGGGAAACGCGGTCCGGCGCGGCTTTGCCGATATCGATGCAGATGTGTATGTACTGGTCGATGGCGACGACACCTACGAGGCCGCTGCGGCGCCCGGTCTGATCCGCAAGTTGATCGAGGAGCGTCTGGATATGCTGGTCGGTGCGCGGCGTGATCAGCAGGCGGCTGCGTATCGGCCCGGACATCGGCTGGGGAACATGCTGTTGACGCGTTGCGCCGGCTTCCTGTTTGGCCGCAGCTTCGATGACATGCTGTCCGGTTACCGCGTTTTCTCCAAGCGCTATGTGCATTCCTTTGCCGCCCATGCACATGGGTTCGAGATTGAAACCGAACTGGCTGTGCATGCGCTTCAGCTGCGCATGCCGGTGGCCGAGGTGGATACCGTATATGGCGTGCGTCCGGAAGGCTCGCACAGCAAGCTCAATACCTGGCGCGACGGTTGGCGCATCCTCTGTACGATCGCCAAGCTGTTCAAGGCCGAGCGACCGCTGCTGTTCTTCTCGATTGGTTTTGCGCTGGCTGAACTGCTGTCACTCGGACTGGCGATTCCACTGTTCCAGACCTATCTCGAAACCGGGATGGTGCCGCGTTTTCCCACCGCAATACTGTGTGTGGCCTTGGCGTTGCTGGGGTTCTTGCTGCTTGCGTGCGGCTTGATCCTCGATACCGTGACGCGTGGGCGGGTCGAGGCAAAGCATCTGGCGTATCTGTCGGTGTCCAGGGGAGCCGCGGTTGATTCCGGTGATCGCCGGTGAGCGCGCAGCGGGCGGTGCATGCCGCAGGTTCCAGACACCGCTTTCTGGCCGCCGTTGAGCGGCGGTTCGCGTTCAACTCCCGTGCAAACATGGTGGCCGCGGCGCTGTTTGTGTCGTTGCTGGGGGGCTGCGTGTCGCTGTGGCTGGGACAGGATGCCAATTGGGATCTGCGCAATTACCACCTCTACAACGGATATGCCGCTTTGCATGGCCGGCTCGCGCTGGATCTGGCGCCGGCGCAGATGCAGAGCTACTTCAGTCCGCTGCTTGATATTGCCCAGTACCTGTTGCTGACCGGCGCGCCAGGTGCGCTGTCGGGATTCTTGATGGGCGTGCTGCATGGCCTGTTGTTCCTGCCGGCTGCAGGTATCGCATGGTGCGTGCTGGACGGGCGGAAAGAGCGCGCGTGGCTGGCGCCGTTACTGGCTTTGTCCGGCTTGTGCATGGGCGCGGTCCTGTCGGAATTCGGCAACACCATGGCCGATAACACCACCGCGCTGTTTGTGCTGTGCAGCGTATGGCGGGTGCTGCGTATGCAGGCCGGGGCGGCCTTGCCTCGCCCTGGCCACGGCTGGCTGCTGGCCGGCGCGTTGATCGGATTTGCGGTCGCGTTGAAGTTGACCAATGCCATCTATGCGGTAGGGCTGGCGGCCGCAGTGCTGGCCGGGCCCGGGCATTGGATATCCCGTTTTCGCGCGTTGCTGCTGGTGACTCTGGCGGCAATGGTGGTTGCCGTGCTGTCGGTGGGCTGGTGGTACTGGCAAGTCTGGCAGCAGTTCGGGAATCCGCTGTTTCCGCAGTTCAACGCGTTGTTCCAGTCGCCGCTGGCAGCGCAGGGTTCCATTGGCGACACACGTTGGTTGCCGGAGGGTTTCGCCGAACATCTGGCGTGGCCGCTGCTGTTCACCTTCGATCCCAAGCGGATCAGTGAGGTTTCCCTGACGTCGGGCATCTGGGCGATGTTGGCGGTCGCCATGTTCCTGCTGTTGGCCCGGCGCCTGCTGGGTAGGCGTGAGGGCGGTGGGGGGATGTTTGCGCCCGTACTGCGCAGCCTGGTGGTGTTCTTCGTCGTTTCCTACCTGTTGTGGCAAACCCTGTTCAGTATCCATCGCTACCTGGTGGCACTGGAACTGATCGCGCCGCTGCTGCTGTGGTGTGCCTGTGTGGCGCTGCGGCCTTCACCCCGGGGCATGCGGATGGGGGGATGGGCGATAGGCGTGTGTGTGTTGATTTCGCTGGCCGGCTGGGGCAACTGGGGCCATGAGCGCTGGGCGTCCAATGCGTTCGAAGTGCAGCAACCGCGTATCGACTCCCCCGGGGAGAGCGTTGTGCTGCTGGTCGGTGGCGATCCGCAGGCGTGGCGGGTCGCGTTTCTGCCACGTTCTGTGCGATACGCCGCGGTCGCGTCGAATTTTCCGGAGTCCGAGGGCTACCGCGCGCACTTGCGGCAGATGCTTTTAGACCGCCCACAGCAGTTTGCGATATTCCCCGGTTCCTCGGACAAGTTGGCGGCCCGGTTCGAGAGTCTGAATGCCAAAGTGGCGATGGCCGGGCTGGATCGCGAATCCGATTGCGCGAAATTGCGCTGGCTGACGCGCAGGTTGAAGGGGTTGCGCTCCGATGTACAGGTCACTGATGGGCGGTGCGTACTGATCCCGCGCAATGGCGCATTGCAGAGTGTCATGGAAGCCGAGGCGGAGCAGCGCGCCTTGGCGCAATCGCGATTGGCCGCCTACGGCTTGATGCTTGTGCCCGGGTCCTGCATCACCTTGACATCGCGTATCGGGCAGGGGCAGTTCCCCTATCAATGGTGTCGTCTGACTCCTGCGCGGTGATGGCGGGGAGGGGGCTCAGGGCAGCTGATAGCCCGCCTTGCGCAGCAGCTGCGCAAGGCGGATCAGAGGCAGGCCGATCAGGGCCGTGGGGTCCTGATTGTCGATCGCCTCGAACAGGCTGATGCCCAAGCCTTCGCATTTGAAGCTGCCGGCACAATCCAGCGGCTGTTCGGCGGCCACGTAACGCTCGATTTCGGTCTGGCCCAGGGTGCGGAACCGCACGGTGGTGAGATCCAGAGCATGCAGCAGCTCGGCGGCACTGATGACACAGACAGCGGTATGGAATCTGACGGATTTGCCGGACATGGCTGCCAGTTGCGCCAGTGCGGCCTCCGCGGTGCCGGGCTTGCCCAGCGGTTTGCCCTCAAGCTCCGCGACCTGGTCCGAGCCAATGACCCGGCTGTGCGGGTACTGCGCCGCGACCGCGCGGGCTTTGGCTTCGGCCAGGCGCTGCGCCAGGGCGCGAGGCGACTCCCCGGTCAGTGCCGATTCATCCACGTCAGGGCGTGCGCAGCTGAACGGAATCCGCAGTCGAGCAAGCAATTCTGCGCGATAGCGGGAAGTGGAAGCCAGAACCAGTGTTTGCATGCGAAAATACCGTCGGAAAGCACAGGCAGTCTGCGGCTGTGAAGGTCCGCATGGCAACCGGACAACAGGCCGGGTTTGACAGCGGCTTGGGTCATCCTTAACATTCTGCAGCTTATGTCCGCGAACGTACCCGAATTGCTGGATGCTTGGCGGATGGTCGCAGCACGCAGGTGCTTTGACGGCCAGGTGCCTCTGTCCGAATTGACCCGACTGCAGGGTCTGATTGCCGATGCCGAAGGCCAGTGCCGCTATGCATTGGAATTTGGCCGCGACGATACGCTGCAGGTGGCTTATGTCGAGCTGTCCATTGATGTCGAGTTGCCGCTGGTCTGCCAGCGCACCATGCAGCGTTTCCTGCTGCCGGTATCGGTGAAGCAGCGGCTGGGCCTGATCCGCGACGAGGATGAGGAATCTGCGCTGCCTCCGGATTACGAGGCGTTGCTGGTGCCGGAAGATGGCAATCTGCGGCCGCTGGATCTGGTGGAAGACGAATTGGTGCTGGCGGTGCCGGTGGTGCCGTTGTCACCCGGAAGTGAGGCAGTCGAAAAAGACTGGTTCGCGACCGATGCAGAATTGAGCAAGGCCAACCCGTTCGCGGCGCTGGCGGCATTGAAGAAACAATAGCGGCCGGTTGTCGTCGGCGGTCGCGGCAAAAGCGAAAGTAGTGCAGGACGCTGGCGTCCCGTGCAATTAAACGACGAAGCAAACGAATCGAGTTTGGAGCAATCCCATGGCTGTGCAGAAATCCCGTGTTACCCCGTCCCGCCGCGGCATGCGTCGTGCCCATGACGCCCTGAGCGCCAAGCAGCTGTCCACCGATCCGACCACCGGTGAAGTGCATCTGCGCCACCACATCACTGCTGACGGTTTCTACCGTGGCAAGAAAGTGATCGCGACCAAGTCCTCCTCGGTCGTCGAAGAAGATTGATTCGTGGCGGCCGCTGCGGAAACGTGGCGGTTGTCGCACCGATTCTTCCGGAGCCGCCTTCGGGCGGCTTCGCGCAACAGGAAACAGCATGAGCAAGCGGATTTATTCGCGGATCGCGGGCACAGGTAGTTATCTGCCCGAGAAAGTGTTGACCAATGACGATCTGACCAAGATTGTCGACACGACCGACGAGTGGATTCAGTCGCGTACGGGTATCCGTGAGCGGCATATCGCTGCCGAAGGCGAAACCACCGGTGATCTGGGCTACAACGCGGCGGTTCGCGCGTTGGAAGCGGCCGGCATCGAGGCTTCGCAGCTGGACATGATCATCGTGGGTACGACCACGCCTGATCTGATTTTCCCGTCTACCGCCTGCCTGATCCAGGCGCGTCTTGGCGCGACCGGTTCGGCGGCGTTTGACGTCAATGCGGCGTGTTCGGGCTTCATCTTCGCCCTGAGCGTGGCTGACAAATTCATCCGCAGCGGCGATGCCAGGCATGTGCTGGTGATCGGTGCGGAAACCCTGACCCGTATCGTCGACTGGGAGGATCGCACGACCTGCGTCCTGTTCGGCGATGGGGCCGGTGCCGTCGTGCTCAAGGCCGACGAAGAAACGGGCATTCTCAGCACCCATCTGCATGCCGATGGCAGCAAGAAGGAGTTGCTGTGGGATCCGGTGGGGGTGTCCACGGGTCTGGACAAGCCCGGCAAGATCCTGATGAAGGGCAACGACGTGTTCAAGTACGCCGTCAAGGCGTTGGACTCGGTGGTGGACGAAGCCCTGCAGGCCAACGGTCTGGACAAGTCCGCACTGGATTGGCTGGTGCCCCATCAGGCCAATCTGCGCATCATCGAGGCCACGGCCAAGCGCCTGGAGATGTCGATGGACCAGGTGGTGGTGACTGTGGACAAGCACGGCAACACGTCCGCCGGTTCGGTGCCATTGGCACTGGATGTGGCGGTCCGTTCCGGGCGGGTCCAGCGCGGCCAGCTGGTGCTGGTGGAGGCCTTCGGTGGCGGCTTCACCTGGGGCTCGGCGCTGCTGCGCTACTGATTCCACGCCCGGTCGCAGCACAGGCATCTTGCCTGTGCGCATCGAACAGCCTGTCGCCTGCGACGGGCTGTTTGCGTTTTGGGGCAAATGCGCGGCGGATATGCCGGCAGACCATTCCGGCGTTGTGCCGGACTTGCTGAATTGGTGCTTGCATACGCGCCAGTACAGACGGGTGGCGATGTTCGCGCTTATGATGCCCGGCTTCGATTTATCTGGCGGATGACCGCGTGACTGATTCCCGACTTGCTTTCGTGTTCCCGGGCCAGGGCTCCCAGTCGCTGGGGATGCTGGCCGAACTGGCCGAACTGAACCCGCAGATCCGTGAAACCTTTGCCGAGGCTTCCGAAGGCGCAGGGGTCGACCTGTGGGCGTTGTCGCAGGGCGGGCCGGACGAGCAGCTCAACCGCACCGAGTTCACCCAGCCGGCACTGCTGGCGGCAAGCATCGCGGTGTGGCGCCTGTGGAATGCGCAGGGCGGCGCCAAGCCGGCCGTGCTGGCCGGCCACAGTCTGGGGGAATACACCGCTCTGGTTGCGGCCGGCGCGTTGACGCTGCGCGATGGCGCGCATCTGGTGCGCCTGCGTGGCCAGCTCATGCAGGACGCGGCTCCGGCCGGCGTTGGTGCGATGGCGGCGGTACTGGGCGCTGAGGATGCGCTGGTGCTGGAGGTCTGCGCCGAAGCCGCCGGCAGTCAGGTGGTGGTGCCGGCCAATTTCAATTCGCCCGGCCAGATCGTCATCGGCGGCGATGCCGCTGTAGTGGATCGCGCGCTGGCGTTGCTGGCCGAAAAGGGCGTGCGCAAGGCGGTGAAGCTGGCGGTCAGTGTGCCGTCGCATACGCCGCTGATGCGTGAGGCCGCCAACCGTCTGGCTGAAGTGATGGCCGGGCTGGATTGGCGCGCACCGCAGCTGCCGGTGGTGCAGAACGTCGATGCCCGGGTGCATGACGGCGTGGACGCGATCCGCCAAGCGCTGGTGCAGCAGCTGTACCAGCCGGTGCAGTGGACCGGTTGCGTGCAGGCGCTGGCGGCACAGGGTGTCAATCGCGTCGCCGAATGCGGCCCGGGCAAGGTGCTGACCGGCTTGATCAAGCGCATCGACAAAAGCATAGACGGCCGTTCGCTTGCCACGCCGGCCGATTTCGCCGGCGCGCTGGAAGAGTGGGCACAGTGATCCAACCGGTTCGGGGCGCGCTCTGCCCCGGCCATGACCGGGGACCGCCCACGGCGGCCTCGCAGGAAAGAGGAAACAGCATGAGCAAGCCATTGCAGGGTGAAATCGCGCTCGTCACCGGCGCCAGCCGGGGTATCGGTGCCGCTATTGCCGACGAACTGGCCGCGCAGGGCGCCACCGTCATCGGTACGGCGACCACCGAGTCCGGCGCCGCCGCCATCGGTGAACGTCTGGCCGCGCAGGGCGGCCATGGCCGGGCCCTGAACGTGACCGAGCCGGGCGCGGTGGATGCGCTGATCGAGGCGGTGGGCAAGGAGTTCGGCGCCATCACCATCCTGGTGAACAATGCCGGCATCACCCGCGACAACCTGCTGATGCGCATGAAGGACGAGGACTGGCAGGCCATCCTCGATACCAACCTGACCAGCGTCTACCGCACCTCCAAGGCGGTGATGCGCGGGATGATGAAGGCGCGCAAGGGCCGTATCATCAACATCGCTTCGGTCATCGGCGTGACCGGCAATGCCGGCCAGGCCAACTATGCCGCCGCCAAGGCCGGCATCATCGCCTTCTCCAAGTCGCTGGCCAAGGAAATCGGCAGCCGCGGCGTGACCGTCAACGTGGTCGCGCCGGGCTTCATCGATACCGACATGACCAAGGATCTGCCCGAGGACGCCAAGTCGGCGATGCTAGGCCAGGTCGCACTGGGCCGCCTCGGTCAGCCGGCCGATATCGCCCATGCGGTCAGCTTCCTGGCAGGCCCGGCAGCCAGCTACATCACCGGCGAAACCCTTCACGTGAATGGCGGCTTGTACATGCCGTAAGCGTGTGGCGCACGGACTGCGCCCAAGTGATTGATCGCCTATGCTTTTTTGCCGGAATGCATGGCTGCGGCGGTTTCCACTACACTATCCCACGGCCATCCCTAGGGGATGGCGTCTTTTGAACCACTACTCCATCTGGAGCGATATCCAATGAGCACCATCGAAGAACGCGTCAAGAAGATTGTTGTCGAGCAGCTTGGCGTCAAGGAAGAGGAAGTCACCACCAGCGCATCGTTCGTCGATGACCTGGGCGCAGACTCGCTGGACACCGTCGAGCTGGTGATGGCGCTGGAAGAAGAGTTCGAGTGCGAAATCCCGGACGAGGAAGCCGAGAAGATCGGTACCGTCCAGGCTGCCATCGACTACGTCAAGGCGCACGTCAAGGCGTAATTGGTGCCTGACAAAACGCGGTTGGCATGTGTGTCGGGCCGCGTTGCAAATCCATGGGGCCGCTGATGCGGCCCTGTGCTTTTCAGCTTCAATCTCCCCGCGAGCGGGGCCAGGAGAATCCGCAATGAGTCGTCGCGTCGTCGTTACCGGCATGGGCATGGTTTCGCCGCTGGGCAATGATCTGGCCAGCAGCTGGGAGGGCATCATCAATGGCCGGTCGGGCATTGGCCCGCTGACGAACGTTGCAGAGAATTATCTGGAACGTTTCACCACCAAGATCGCAGGTGAGGTCAAGGATTTCGACATCACCGCCGACAATCCCCTGTTCGGCAAGTACCGGGTCAGTGGCAAGGATGCCAAGAAGATGGACCCGTTCATCCATTACGGCCTGGGTGCCGCCTTCATGGCGCTGCACGACTCGGGTCTGGAAATCACCGAGGCCAACGCCGAGCGCATCGGCGCCATTGTCGGCGCGGGTATCGGCGGCCTGCTGGGCATCGAGGAACAGACCATCGAGTTCCACGAGGGCAAGAAGATCTCGCCCTTCTACGTGCCCAAGACCATCATCAACATGCTGCCGGGCCAGCTGAGCATCATTGCCGGGCTCAAGGGTCCGTCGTTCTCGGCCGTTTCCGCCTGCGCCACGTCCAACCATTCCATCGGTACGGCGATGCGCATGATCCAGTACGGCGATGCCGACGTGATGGTCGCCGGTGGCGCCGAGCGTGGCTCCTCGCCGACCGCACTGGGCGGCTTCTGCGCGATGAAGGCGATGTCCACCCGCAACGACGCGCCGGAAAAGGCTTCGCGTCCGTGGGACAAGGACCGTGACGGCTTCGTGCTGGGCGACGGTGCCGGGATCCTGATCCTGGAGGAATACGAGCACGCCAAGGCACGCGGCGCCCGCATCTACTGCGAGCTGGCCGGCTTTGGCGCCAGCTCCGACGCCTACCACATGACCGCACCGAGCGAGAACGGCGAAGGCGCCGCCCGCTGCATGGTCGCGGCGATGAAGGACGCCGGCGTCACCCCGGAGCAGGTGGGCTACCTCAACGCGCACGGCACTTCCACGCCGCTGGGCGACCTGGGTGAGACCATGGCGATGAAGACCGCCTTCGGCGAGCACGCCTACAAGCTGCTGGTCAGCTCGACCAAGTCGATGACCGGCCACCTGCTCGGCGCGGCCGGCGGGGTGGAGGCGATCTTCTCGGTCAAAGCGCTGGAAACAGGCATCATCCCGCCGACGATCAACCTGGAAGAGCCCGGCGAAGGCTGCGACCTGGACTACGTACCGAATGTGGCCCGCAAGGCGCAGGTGGACGTGGTGATGTCCAACGGCTTCGGCTTCGGCGGCACCAACGGCACGCTGGTGTTCAAGCGGATCTGATGTACGGCCTTTAAGCCTCTCTCCCGCGTGCGGGGGAGGGGTTGGAGCGAGGGCGGTGCGAAGCGGCCTCGCTGAACCACCCGGTTGGTGACAACGATTTTCACCCAGACCGGCGCGTGGCGAGGCGTTCGTCAGCATGGCGCCTGGGGGTGTATTGAGGCGCCCCTCCTCTGCGCCTTCCGGGCATTTTCGCCCCGAGGGTGAAGGCGAAACCGGCCTCCCTGACTTCTTCTGGGTTCACGATGCATATCCTTCCCCTGCACGCCGATATCGATCTGCTGGCGCTGCATCGGCTCGCACCGCATCGCTATCCGGTCCTGCTCGAATCCACCGCCGCCGGCAAGCTCGGCCAGTGGGACATGCTGCTGATCGCCACCGGTGGCCAGCTGCTGCTCAATCCCGACGGCCGCCTGCAACGCGAAGACGGCAGTGCGGTCGAAGGCGACTTTCTCTCTGCTCTCGATCGCGACTGGCAGGCCCTGCGTCAAGCCCGCAACCCGATGGAAGCGGACCTCCCGTTCCGTGGCGGCTGGGCCTTGCTGCTCGATTATGAGCTGGCGCAACAGGTTGAACCGATCCTGCAGCTGCCACAGCGCAGCGACGGCCTGCCAACTGCGATCGCACTGCGCTGCCCGGCAGCGGTACTGCGCCAGCGCGACAGCGGCCGCTGCATCGCGATCGCCGAGGATGACGCCGCAGACCTGCTCGGCCAGCTCCAGCATGATCAGGCCGAAGCCCCCCAGCTGCCGCCCTTGCCGCACTGGAAGGGGCCAGTCGCGCTCAAGGAAGACGCCGGCGAGCGTTTTACCGGAGGCGTGCACCAGGTCATCGACTACCTGCATGCCGGCGACGTGTTCCAGGTGAACCTGTCCCGCCGCTGGCAGGCGCAGTTCGACGCGCCGCTCGCACCGGAGGCGCTGTACGCGCGGCTGCGCACCGCCAATCCGGCGCCGTTCGCCGGCCTGTTCACGGCGGCCGGGCGGGCGGTGGTCAGTTCCTCGCCGGAACGGCTGGTGTCGGTCACCGGCGATCTGGTGCAGACACGGCCGATCGCCGGGACCCGCGCGCGCTTTGCCGGCGACGACGATGCCGCGCGCATCCAGGAGCTGGTCGGCCACCCGAAGGAGCGTGCCGAGCACGTGATGCTGATCGATCTGGAACGCAACGATCTGGGCCGCATCGCCGCGCCGGGCAGCGTCGAGGTCGATGAGTTGATGGTCGTGGAAAGCTACGCGCACGTGCACCACATCGTGAGCAATGTGCGTGCCCGGCTGCGCCCGGAAGTGACGCCGGGCCAGG
This sequence comes from Stenotrophomonas pictorum JCM 9942, assembly GCF_001431585.1. NCBI lineage: Bacteria > Pseudomonadati > Pseudomonadota > Gammaproteobacteria > Lysobacterales > Lysobacteraceae > Stenotrophomonas > Stenotrophomonas pictorum. The sequence continues at coordinate 27,349 of NZ_LLXS01000032.1, forward strand.
TGATCGCCGCCACGTTCCCCGGCGGCACCATCACCGGCTGCCCGAAGGTGCGCTGCATGGAAATCATCGCCGAGCTGGAACAGACCGCGCGCGGCGCCTATACCGGCGCCTTCGGCTGGCTGAACCGCGATGGCGACATGGATCTGAACATCCTGATCCGTACCGCCGAGGTCGCAGGCAACCTGGCCACGTTCCGCACCGGGGCCGGCATCGTGGTGGATTCGGAGCCGGACAAGGAGCTGGAGGAAACCCGGGCCAAGGCGCGCGGCCTGTTGCGGGCGTTGGAGCCGCTGCAATGAACAGCGTTTTGGCCGGGGCTGGCGCGCGCGCGGTATCCTGCGCGCCGGTCTTGTTGAAACGGAGTGGCCATGGCGGGTGCTAAGCGCGGTTGTCTGGTGGTGCTGGCAGCGTTGCTGCTGCTGGTGGTGCTGGCAGGTGCCGTGGCGGCGTGGCTGTGGCAGCGGCAGAGCAGCTTCGCCTCCCTGCCGCTCACGCCAACCGCACAGAGCGTGACCGTCGCGTCCGGTGATTCCTTTGGCACGGTGCTGGCCAAGTTGCGGGCGGCGGGTGTCGATGAAGGCGCGGATCTGCAGTGGCAGCTGCTGGCGCGTGAACTGGACGCGGCCGGCAAGCTGAAGGTGGGCGAGTATTCGCTGGATCCGGCGTTGACTCCGCGTGAGCTGCTGCTGCGCATGCGCCAGGGCAGGGTGCTGCAGTACCGCGTCACCATTGTCGAAGGCTGGAACATCCGCCAGCTGCGCGCCGCGCTCAAGCGCGCGCAGCCGTTGCAGCAGGCGACCGCTGATATGAGTGATGCCGAGTTGATGGCGGCGCTGGGCTTTGCCGGTGAGCACCCGGAAGGCCGCTTCCTGCCGGAAACCTATATCTACCAGCGCGGTGACAGCGACCTGGATGTGCTGGGGCGGGCGCATGCGGCGATGGAGAAGGAGCTGGCCGCAGCCTGGGCCGGCCGCGCCGAGGGCCTGCCGTTGAACTCGCCATACGAGCTGCTGACGCTGGCCTCGATCATCGAGAAAGAGACCGGTCTGGCCAGCGAGCGCCCGCAGATCGCCGGGGTCTTCATGCGGCGGTTGAAGATGGGCATGCGCCTGCAGACCGACCCGACGGTGATCTATGGCATTGGCAGCGCCTACGATGGCAACATCCGCCGCAGCCATCTGACCACTGATACGCCCTACAACACCTACACCCGCGCTGGCCTGACGCCGACACCGATCGCCATGCCCGGACGCGACGCGCTGCAGGCCACCGCGCATCCGGCACCCGGTGATGCGCTGTACTTCGTCGCGCTGGGTGACGGCAGCGGCGCCCATGAATTCTCCGCCACGCTCGGCGAGCACAACGCCGCCGTGGCGCGTTACCTGCAGCGGTTGCGCGCCAGGAACAGCCAGGCAGTACAACAATGAATCACGAGTTGCTGTGGCATTCGCCGTGCATCCGCCTGGAAGAGGGCGAGGGGGCCGGCAAGGCCGGGGCGGTCAACGCCCTCGGCGATCTCCTGCGTGAGCGGAACGACCTGCAGCCTTCCTGCCTGACCGGGGCAGGCAGGAAGGCTGGCGCCGCCGCGCAGCGGCGCGATGCAGTAACCCGCGTGCATGCACAGAGCACCCTGGCATGAGCGATGTCTTCGCCCCGTGGCAGCAACGCGCCTATGACCAGACCGTGGCCGCACTTGATGCGGGCCGTCTCGGGCATGGCTTGCTGCTATGCGGGCCGGCCGGAATGGGCAAACGCGCGGTGGCGCTGAAGCTTGCCGAACACGTGCTCAATTACGGAGTCGAGACGGCTGGGCGGCAGCGCAATGCACAGTTGATCGCCGCCGGTACGCATCCGGATCTACAGCTCACCTCGTTCATTCCGAACAAATCCGGTGACAAGTTGCGCACCGAGATCGTGATCGAGCAGATCCGCGAGATTTCCCAGAAGCTGGCGCTCACCCCGCAGTACGGCGTGGCCCAGGTGGTGATCGTCGATCCCGCCGATGCGATCAACCGTTCGGCCTGCAATGCCCTGCTCAAGACGCTGGAGGAGCCCTCGCCTGGCCGCTATCTGTGGCTGGTCAGTGCCGATTCGGCGCGGCTGCCGCAGACCATCCGCAGCCGCTGCCAGCGCCTGGAGTTTCGCCTGCCGCCGCGCGAGGAGGCGTTGGCGTGGCTGCAGGGCAAGGGCTATACCGAAACTGTGGCACGTGAGGCACTGGAGGCCGCGCGCGGCCACCCGGCGCTTGCCGACCAATGGCTGCAGGGCGAGGGCATGGCGCTGCGCCGGCAGGTGGCCTCCGAACTGGAGCAGCTGCTGGCCGGCAAGCTGGGCAGCGTCGAGCTGGCCCAGCGCTGGACAGCGGACGGACATGCGGATCTGCGCTTGCGCCATGCCGCCGATCTGGCCCTGAAAAAGGCCGCCGACGGCTTGACCGATCCGGCCCGATTGAACAAGCTGGCTGCCTGGTTCGATGCCGCCAACCGTACCCGCGACCTGTTGCGTACCACCGTGCGAGCCGATCTGGCGGTGGTGGAACTGCTGCTGGCGTGGGGCGCGGCCAACCAGGTGCAATCCAAGGGGACTATTCGATGAGTGCGATCAACGCCCGCCAGGGCATCCTTTCGCTGGCGGTCAAGGACAAGGCTGCGCTGTACAGCGCGTACATGCCGTTCGTGAAGAACGGCGGCGTGTTTGTGCCCACGTCCAAGCGTTATTTCCTCGGTGACGAGGTGTTCCTGCTGCTGACGCTACCCGATTCCAGCGAGCGCCTGCCGGTGGCGGGCAAAGTGGTCTGGGTCACGCCGCTGGGCGCGCAAGGCAACCGCCAGGCCGGTATCGGCGTGCAGCTGGCCGATGGTGCCGACGGCGAGGCGATCCGCAACAAGATCGAGACGTTGCTGGCCGGAACTTCCAGCTCCGACAAGCCGACACAGACGATGTGAAAATTTCTGCAGGAAACCCGTTGACGTCGCCGCTCAGCTCCCTATAATGAGCGGCTCGCAACACGGGCGGTTAGCTCAGCGGTAGAGCATTGCCTTCACACGGCAAGGGTCGCAGGTTCGATCCCTGCACCGCCCACCACGCGAAACAAGAAAAAGCCGGCCTAGTGCCGGCTTTTTTGTTGCAGTGTCCCTCGGCTTTCCGGGTCGCTCAAGCTATCTTTGCGCGCGGGTCGGATGACCCGTGAAAGGGTAGGGAGGTCGACAAGAGGACATCGTCCGCATCCAGCGGTCATTTCCCTGTCTTGCCGGCCAATAAAAAATGGCGTGCGGAGGTTTGAAGTGGCAAATGGCAAAAGGCTGCGCTTGAGGAGTGTGTTGCGCAGCGTTGGTTGCACGGTGTTGGCGCTGGTGTGTCTGGCGATCGGCATCTGGGGGGGCTTTGCCTTGTGGTTCCACTTCCCGGGCAATGTCGCGGCACGCGTCGCGGCGGTGCTGGTGTGGTGCGTGCCGACGATCTGGGCGATACGCGCCGGCTTCGGGCCCAAGCGTCGCTGGCATTCGCTGGCGGTGTTCGGGGCGTTGTTCGTGCTGATGCTGGTGTGGTGGGCGACCATCGTCCCGCAGCAGGACCGGCAATGGGCCGAGGATGTGGCGCAACCGCTGCGCGCGCACATCCAGGGTGATCGTCTGGTGATCGACAACGTGCGCAATTTCCACTGGCGCACGACAGACGACTATGACGTGCGCTGGGAGCCCCGGCAGTACGATCTTTCGCAGGTGCAATCAGCCGATCTGCTGCTGTCCTACTGGATGGGGCCGGCCATCGCCCACACCCTGGTGTCCTTCGGTTTCGCCGATGGCCGCCAGCTGGTGTTCTCGCTGGAGATCCGCAAGGAAAAAGGCGAGCAGTTCTCGGCGCTGGGGGGCTTTTTCCGCCAGTTCGAAGGGTAATCCCCCCGCAAAACCAGCGCAGTGAGAAGTAGAAGTTTTCGAAGGAAAATTTCTACCATGAAGAAGTCCCGATTCACCGACAGCCAGATCATCGAGGCGCTCAAGCGCGTAA
>NZ_LLXS01000033.1:0-20769 GCF_001431585.1 Stenotrophomonas pictorum JCM 9942
AGGCGCAACAGCCCGCCCCCCGTGCGCGGGCTGTTGCGCCTCGCCTCCCCCGTGCGGACCGCAGCGCAGAAACGATGGCCTGCCGGCGTCGCCCGGCGCGCGGGGCCGGAAACGCAAAGCCCCTCTCCAGGCCGGAGAGGGGCTCGGTCAAACCCTCACGCGTCCCGGTACGGGTTACTTGCGCTGGTCGGCGCTGGCATCACGGGTGGCGCGGAAGGCTTCTTCCGGGCTCCAGTTCGGCCACTGGCGCGAATTGGCCAGCTGCTCGCCCAGCGTGTAGACCACCTCCAGATCACGCGCGGCACCGGCGAAGGTCCAGTCCGCCTGCCATTCATCGCCCTGCTGGTGGTAGCGCTTGGCGGTGTAGTCATCCGAAGCCGCCTTGCCGGCCGCCACGCCCCCGTCGATCCAGTCCTGCCCGGCCGAGTACGACAGCGCCGGCACGCCGCGCTTGGCGAACGGGAAGTGGTCGGAGCGGAAGAACAGCCCGGCTTCGGGCTTGGTATCCGGGGTGTAGCGGATGTCCCAGGCCTTGGCCACGTCCTTGAGCTGGTCCAGCAGGTCCATCTTCGCCGAGCCGTAGATGCCGAAATCGCGCGACGGGCTGTACGGCGACATGCCGTCCATGTTGATCACCGCCACGGTCTTGGCCAGCGGGTACAGCGGGTGGCTGGCGTAGTACTCCGAGCCGAGCAGGCCCTTCTCCTCGGCGGTCACCGCCAGGAACAGCAGCGAGCGCTGCGGCCTGGGCTGGGTCGCAAAACCGCGCGCCAGCTCGACCAGCGCGGCGGTACCGGAGGCGTTGTCCATCGCGCCGTTGAAGATGCGATCACCGCGCGCATCGGGCTCACCCACGCCGATGTGGTCCCAGTGCGCGCTGTAGATGATGGTCTCGTCCGGGTGCGTGCTGCCCTCCAGGCGCGCGGCGACGTTGTGCGAGGTGATGACCTCGTTCTTCACCGCGTAGTGGGCCGAGAAGGTCTCGCCCTTCAGCTCCACCGGCTGGAAGTCGCGCGACTGCGCCTGCTTCTTCAGCGCTTCGAAATCCAGGCCGGCGCGCTTGAACATCGCCACCGCCAGGTCGCGCTGGATCCAGCCTTCCAGCGCCGGATGCGCAGCGGCCGGGTCGTCACGGACCACGTCGAACATGGTGTTGGTGTTGGAACCGGCCACCGTCGCCCAGCCGTAGGAGGCCGGTGCGGTTTCGTGGACGATCAGCACGCCGGCCGCGCCCTGGCGCGCGCCTTCCTCGTACTTGTAGGTCCAGCGGCCGTAATAGGTCATGCCCTTGCCGTCGAAATCACCGGCGCCGGTCTCGAAGTCCGGATCGTTGATCAGCACCACCGCGATCTTGCCCTTCAGGTCCACGCCCTTGAAGTCGTCCCAGTTGCGCTCCGGCGCCTTCACCCCATAGCCCAGGAACACCAGCGGCGCGTTCCGGATATCCACCTGCGACTGGCCGTTCATCGCCGCGCGCACGGCGATCTCCTGCCCCTGGCTCAGCGCCTGCGGGGCGCCCTGGCTGGTGAGCGTGAGCTGCGGCTTGCCGACGATGTCGCCCTTGAGCAGCGGCACGGCCTGGGTCCACAGCCGTTTCCCATCCTTCAGGTCACCGCCCGGCTGCATGCCGGCCGCGGCAAACTGTTTGCTCAGAAAGGCAATGGTCTTTTCCTCGCCGGCGGTAGCCGGGGAACGGCCCTCATAGGCGTCGGAGGAAAGCTCCTTGACGTCGGCCGAGATGCGGGCGCCGTCGAACTTCGGCGGGGCGGCCATCAGGGCCGTGGACACGGACATCGCCAACAGGCTGATCACGACTCGTTTCACGCGGGTACTCCAGTAGTCAGACAACTGACCGGGAGTGTAGCCAGCCCCCGCCCGGCACGGGCAGTGCCGGAGTGCATGGCGGCCGGCCTGGCTGCCACGCCGGAGGCGGGGCCTGGTTACGGGCCCGGCTGGCCGTCCATGTGGACGATTTCCCACAGGTGGCCATCCAGGTTCTGGAAGCCACGCTGGTACATGAAGCCGTAGTCGCGCGCCGGCATCGGCTCGCGGCCGCCGGCGGCCACGGCCTTGTCCACCAGTGCATCCACCGCCGCGCGACTGGCCGCCGACAGGCAGGTGATCACCTCGGTGTGCTGCCGCGCATCGCACAGCGGCTTGGGCGTGAAGGTCTGGAAGAACGGCTCCACCAGCAGCATCACGAAGATGCTGTCGCCGACCACCATGCAGGCGGCATTGTCATCGGTGAACTGCGGATTGAACCGGTAGCCCAGCGCACTGAAGAACGCCTTGGACGCCGGCAGATCCCGTACCGGCAGGTTGACGAAGATTTTCTGGGACGCGGCCGTCATCACGGGCCTGCCTCTGTCGGCTTCGTGCAGTCGACCATCCACCGCTGGCCGTAACGGTCCACCAGCATGCCCCAGCGCTGCGCCCGGAAGGTTTCGGCCAGCGCCCTGTGTACCTGTCCGCCTGCGACCAGCGTGGTGAACACCCGCTCGGCCTCCCCGATGCTGTCCACATCGGCGTTGCTCGTCGTCACACCCCGGCCGTTGGCCGCCGGGCCGTCGGCGGCCATCAGGATCGCACCACCGGCCTCGACCTGGCCGTGCGCCACCTGCTCCGGGGTGGGAGTGACGCCGTCACAGCCTTCGGCATCCATCCCGCCATCGTCTGGCACATCGCCATACTTCATCTCCGACACCACCCGGCCGCCCAGTGCGTTGGCGTAGAACGCCATCGCCTCACCGGTGTTGCCGTTGAAACCCAGGTAGGGAATCAGCCTCATCGTATTGGTCCGTTCGCGATGGAGCTGCCCTGGCAGCCTGCGGTGAAAACACACCGACAGACCTTGCACCCTGGCCGGCATGCCCGAGGTGAAGGCCCCAGGAGTCAATCCGCATCCCGGGACCAGCCGCCACCAACCGGCTTAACGGCCTGGATGAGCATCCGCTGATCACAACCCGATCAGCCGCGTCCGGCCCGTGTGCGGAGCAAGCGACGACGCGCTGCCGGGTTGGCACCGGAGTAACGCCCCGAGAACGGCATCCGGATCGCGCTCCAAACGCCACGGCGGGGTCCTCCCCGACAGTCCCGGCAGACCGGCCGGGGAGGACCGCACCGGACCGAATTTCCGCGCATCCCGTGCCGGTTGCGCTTTCTCAACCGTAATGAAAATCACAGAATCGAAGGGATCTTCCGATAAAAAAATCATGTAACAACATGAAAAATTTGAAAAAAAAATCCCACCCCAAAAAAAAATACTCGGAAGTGGTTAAATTTTCGGCTCAACAGGAATAGGTTTTGTTCACTTGCCATTTAGGTTCGACTGGGGCCCCGGCAAGTACCAACACTATTTTCTGGAGAGAGAGAAGATGGTCAAACGCAAGACGATCCAGCGCGCCGCGCTGAGTGCTGCATTGAGCCTGTGCCTTGCCGGGGGAGCCTACGCACAGAGCACCACCGGCAACATCTACGGCACGATTCCCGCCGCCTCCGCGGGAGACACCACGGTCCAGGTCACCAACGACAGCGGCTTCAGCCGTACGGTGACGGTCGACGCCAACGGCCGCTACAACATCAGCGCCCTGCCGGTGGGCAACTACAAAATCACCGCCCAGCGCAATGGCCAGGTCATCGGTACGCGCGAGGTGAAGGTGATCGTCGGCGCCGGTACCAATGCCTCCTTCGCCAGCGGCGGTGATGCCTCCACCCTGGAGACCGTCAACGTCACGGCGACCGCGGCGGCTGCCATCGACCTCACGGCCGTCGACACGCGTACCGTGTTCACCGCCGAACAACTAGAGCGCCTGCCGATCAACCGTTCGGCCGAAGCGATCGCCTTGCTCGCTCCCGGCGCGGTGGCCGGTGCCGGCGGCTATTCGGCACTGGCCGGACTGGTGTCCTTCGGTGGCGCGGGCGTTTCGGAAAACGCCTATTACATCAATGGCTTCTTCACCGGCGAACCGCTTTCCAATCTCGGTGGCTCGGGCCTGCCGTTCCTCGCCATCGCCCAGCAGGAGACCTATACCGGCGGTTACAGCGCCAAATACGGCCGCTCCGACGGTGGCGTGATCAACCAGATCGGCCAGCGCGGCACCAACACCTGGGAGTTCGGCGGCGAAATCACGTGGGCGCCAAAGGATCTGCGCGATGACCGCAAGGACCTGTACCTGCCCAACCTCGACCTTCCCGACGGCTATGAGTACGAAGATCCGGATGCCGCCGGCTCGCTGTACAGCCGTGGCAAGGGCGGCGACTCCAGCCGGACCACCTACGCGGCGTATGTGGGCGGACCGATCGTGCAGGACCGGCTGTTCTTCTTCGCCGCCGCCGAACTGGAAAAGCGCGATACCGTCATCAATCCCAATTCGCTGGCAACGCCGCGTACCGAGCACGGCAAGGACGACGACCACAACCTGTATGCCAAGCTGGACTGGAGCATCAGCGACAACCACATGCTGGCTGCCACCTGGCTCAAGAGCAAGGACGACTACAGCGGCAGCTACTACGCCTATGACATGGACACCGGCGTCGAAGGCGAAAAGCTGGGAGTGGTGCCGACGCCGGTCATCAAGAAGAACGACTACCGCATCCTGAACTACACCGGTTACCTGCGCGACGACCTTACCCTGAGCGCCACCTACGGCAGCAACGAGTACACCAACCAGCAGATCAACCCGGGCATCCTGCCAGGTATTCCCTACGTGGTCGGTGCCACCAACCAGGACCCGGCCATCACCGGCGGCACGCCCATTCCCAACCGCCAGGGCGGTTACCAGAGCCGCGATGGCAGGAACAAGACACGGGGCCTGCGCGCGGACCTGGAATGGGTGGTCGGCGACCACACCCTCAGCGTGGGTCTGGACAACATCAAGTTCGAAGCCACCAATGAAGGTACCGCGCAGGTGGCCGACTACTGGCAGTACGCCCGTACCAGCAATCCGGCCGGCAATATCTCCTCGGCCCTGGGCGTGGGTGCGCCCGGCGGCAACGGCTACTACGTGCGCCAGCTGAAGTATTTCAACAACACCGACATGTCGCTGGACCAGAAGGCCTGGTATCTGGAGGACCGCTGGCAGGTCACCGACAACCTGCTGCTGTCGCTGGGCCTGCGCAATGACGAGTTCACCAACAAGAACGACGCCGGCGCGGTGTACATGGATGCGAAGAACCAGTGGGCGCCGCGTCTGGGCGCCAGCTGGGACGTGTTCGGTGACGCCACGCTGAAGGTGTTCGGCAACGCCGGCCGCTACTTCCTGGCGATGCCCAACAACGTGGCCATCCGTGGCGCCTCGGCTTCGACCTTCACCTATGAGTACTTCACCTACACCGGCATCAACGCCGATGGTCTGCCCACCGGCCTGACCGCGGTACCGGGCGTGAACGGTGCGCCGCCACCGGGACCGGTTTCCTCCAACGGCGAGTATGGCGATCCGGTGGATGTGCTGGCCTTCGCGCCGAAGGACCTGAAGAACATGTACCAGGACGAGTACATCCTGGGCTTCGAGAAGCAGATCAGCGAGCGCTGGGTCGCCGGCGCCAAGTTCACCTACCGTGACCTGAAGTCCTCCATCGACGACGTCTGTGACCCGTACACGATGCTCGACCATATCGGTGCGGTGGACTACAACGCGCAGGGTTCGGGCTACAACGCCGAGCTGGCCGACGGGCGCAACGTGTTCGTGAACTACTGCTACATGTTCAACCCCGGTGGCAGCAACACCTTCAGCCTGGCCTACCTGGATGGCGCCGGGAATCCGACCGGTGAACGCACCGACGTGGTCATGAGCAGCAAGGACTGGGGCTTCAGCGAAGGCGTCAAACGCACCTACAAGGCGATCGACGTGTTCATCGAGCATCCGTTCGATGGCACCTGGGAAGGCCGTGCGACCTATACCTACTCCAAGAGCGAGGGCAACAACGAAGGCCAGGTGAAGTCGGAGTTCGGCCAGACCAACATCTCCAAGACCCAGGATTGGGACGCCTGGCAGATCATGCAGTTCGCCAACGGCTATCTCGCCAACGACCGGCGCCACTCGATGAAGCTGTACGGCAGCTACGCCTTCACCCCGGAATGGTCGGTGGCGGCCAACCTGCGGGTGCAGTCGGGTACGCCGATCAGCTGCCTGGGCTTCTACAACCCCGACGGCACAATCGACGAGAATTCCACCGAGGCCGACCCGATCGGCTATGGCCCGAGCTATCACACCTGCTTCGGCCAGATCGCCAAGCCCGGCTCCAAGCGCACGCCGTGGACCAAGGGCCTGGATATGAGCGTGACCTACCGTCCCGCGTTCCTGGATGAGCGGCTGGCGCTGAGCCTGCAGGTGTTCAACGTGCTCAACGACCAGAAGCCGATCCAGGTCGATGTCACCTCGGAAACCGACGTGGGCTACACCGTCTCCAACACCTACCTGTTGCCGATCGCCCGCCAGGCCCCGCGTTACATGATGCTCTCGGCGTCCTACCGCTTCTGATCAGGCAAGCAGCACGGACAAGTGAACACAGCGGCACCTTCGACCCCGGCGCACTGCCGGGGTCTTTTTTTGCCCGCAGGTCGATCCAGAACGCGGACACCGCCGTGCCTGTGGGCGGGCTCATGAATCTGTGAGCCGCAGCGGCAGCTCGCGTCCCTCCCGCGCCTGGTTGCCGCTGTAGTCGCTGGCGCTGATGCGGATGATGTAGTCACCGGCCGGCAGCTCGGCGGGCTGCCACAGGCCGCTGGCCAGTTCGCCATCGCGCACGGTGTTGGTCAGCACGTAGCGGAAACGGGTGCTGGCGCTGCCGTGCACGGTGATGCCGCTGTCGGCGGCGTAGGCCACCTTGACCGCCTCGCGCTGCGGCGGCATGCGGTTGAATTCGATGTTCATCCGCGGCTGTTCGTAGCCCGGCAACGGCCGGCCGGCGGCATCCAGGATCTGATAGCCCAATGCATACAGGCCGAGGCGGCGGCGCGGCAGGTTGTGGTCGACCTGGTCCCAGGCCTCCACCACCAGCTGCAGGCCGCCCCCCTCACGGGCGACCCGCAGCCGCCCATCCACCATGTCGCGCAGACGCCGGTCGTTGGCGTCGAGCAGGGCGATGTCATCGATCCTCGGTGCGACCCGGTCGGCGTAGTTGGCAAAGCCCAGCCGCACCGCGTTGCGCTCGTAGCCCGAGGGCCCCACCGCCAGATGCACGTGGGCCTGGCTGTTGATGCTGCCCAGCGCGTCGCCAGGCTGGAAACGGGTACCGCGGCGCACCCGCACGCGCTCCAGGCGGCCGTTGTCGTCGTTGACCAGCTGGAAGCGGGCGGCATCGAGCGGGCGGTTAGCGGCGTCGCGGCCGACCTTCATATGGAGGTAGTCCAGCGTGTCCAGCGAGAAGCCTTCGGCCTGCCCGCCCAGCGTCCAGGTCGCCGCCGGGCTGCTGACCTTGCCGGCGGCGATGGCCAGCACGGTCTGGCCGACATCGCCGCGCACGTCGAAACCACTGTGCAGATGGTGACGGCTCTCGCCGCTGAAATTTCCGCGCACCTCGCCGAGCGTGCCGGTCACCTCGTGCCAGCCGGTCTGCGGCGCCAGCGGCCAGCGGCCCTGGTTGGCCGGCAGCGGATTGTCCGGCGACGGTCCCAGCAGCGGTACCTGCGGCGCTGTACCCGCTAGTTGCCGCTGCAGGTGATGCAGGCGGTAGCCATCGGCATCGGCCAGCAGCAGGCTGCCATCGGGTGCCAGCGCCAGCCCGGCCGGGCGCGCAAAGCGGTGCGTCTCATTGCCGGCCACGGCGACCACATGACCGTGCGGCGAGACCTGCACCACCCGTCCACTCGACCGCTCGCCGACATAGGCCACCCCGTCATGGGTGACAGCCAGGGTCATCGGCCCCCACAGCACACGCTCGCCATCACCGCCGCCCACGCGCGTTGTGACCTTCCCGTCCGGGGTGACGCTGCGCAGCGCGTTGTTCTGCAGATCGGCGACCCACAGGCTGCCATCGGGCGCCAGCGCCAGGTCGGTCGGGGTGTCGAAACGCGCCTGCGCGCCGGCGCCATCCACCCAGCCGGGCCGGTCACCACCGGCCAGCGTGCTGACCTGGCCGTCAGGGCCGATGACACGGATGCGGTCGTTCCAGGTATCGGCGACATAGACGCGGTCGTCGGCGCCCACCGCCACACCCATCGGCCCGTTGAACCGCGCCTGCCGGCCCGTGCCATCGGCAAAGCCGGGCGTGCCGTTGCCGGCCAGCGTGCTGACCTCTCCGTGCGGGGTGACCTTGCGGATGGCGTGGTTGCCGGTGTCGGCCACGTACAGATTGCCGTGCCGATCCAGCGCGATACCCGAAGGCGTGTGGAACGCGGCCGCCGCGCCCCGGCCATCGGCGAAGCCTTCGCCACTGCCGGCCAGCAGCCGGAAGCGGCCATCCAGCCAGCGGTAGAGGATGCGGTTGTTGTCGCCGGCATCGGCCACGAACACCACTCCGCCGCCGATCGCCACGCCCCAGGGATCACTGAAACGGGTCTGCGCCGCGCTGCCGGTGTTCTCCCCGGCCAGACCGTCACCGCCCAGCAGATCGATCCGCGCCTGCCAGCCCAGCGGGGTCGGTCCCGGGCCGACCGGCTCCGGCGCACGCGGCGCCCACAGGAAGGTGGCCGCCAACGCGGCGCCGGTGACGGCGGCGACTGCAACTGCCCAATGCTTGCGATCCATGTACACCCAACCCGTTGCGGACCGGGCACGATAGACGCTCACGCCTGGCGGCGGAACCGCCAGATGGCCTGCCTGCCGGAGACGCCGATGCAGCTGCACCTGGAGCACGACCCGATCCGCCTGCGGCCGGGGCATGGCGAGGACGTCTGTCTGCCGCTGTCGCTGACGGCACTGCTGGCCGACGGCCTGCAGCGTTTCCCGCCGTCGGAGGCGGCGCTGGAACGGGCCATCGCCCGCACCGAGGATGCGCTGATGCCGCAGATCCCGGCCCTGCGCGCGCATCTGCATCTGCAACTGGACTGCGCCGATGCGGTGCTGGCGCCGTTGACCGGGCTGCTGGTCTTGCCGGCGCAGGCGCGGCCAGTGCTGCAGATCGAACAGGTCGAACACGCCTTCAATCTGCTTGCCCGGGTGGCGGCCGGCATGCCGGCCAGATCCGTGGGATTGCCGGAACAGCCCGGCTTCGTCGCCGCACTGGTCGTGGTACGCGAGCTGATGCACCACGTCGGCTGGCGGCAGCTGCGCCTGGGCGATCCGGCACACGATTGACAGCCGGCGGGCCGGCGGGCAGTCGGCGGCTACAGCGCCGGCCGCTCCGGCGCCGTACCCAGCGCCTGGCGATACTTGCTGTACAGCGCCAGCACCTTGTCCACGTAGTGCCGGGTTTCGGCATACGGCGGCACCCCGCCGTAGCGGCTGACCACACCGGTACCGGCGTTGTACGCCGCCGCAGCCAGGGTGCGATCGCCGTTGTAGCGCTGCAGCAGGGCCTTCATGTAGCGCGCGCCGCCGGCGATGGACTGGGCCGGCGACAGTGGATCGGTCACCCCGTACGCGGCCGCGGTTTCCGGCATCAGCTGCATCACGCCCTGCGCGCCCTTGGGCGATACCGCGGTCTCATCGAACGCGCTTTCGGCGTGGGCCACCGCGCGCAGCCAGGCATCGTCCACCCCGGTGCTACGGGCGGCGGCGCGGAACTGGCGTGCGTGCCGGTCCAGCTGCGGCCGGCCCACCCGGCCCAGACCTTCATGTGCCGGCTCGCCCGGCGGGGTCGCCACGGTGAACCGCAGGTACGGCCGCGAGCCCGGCAGGTTGCGGGTGGAATAGACCAGCACCCCGTCCTGCTCGCGCTCGTACAGGGTGCCGCTGAACACGCCCAGGTTGCCCCACAGGTTGGGCGTCTGCACCGCGTCGTCGGCCAAGGTCATGGCTTTGCAGGTGGAACCGGGCTCCGGCGCGGTGGCCAGGCTCACCGTACCTTTCTGCACACAGCGATATACCGTGCGGGCCTGCGCCGGCGCGCACAGCAGATACAGCAGTACAGCCAGGACGACCGCACGCAACATCGGGATCGGCATCTTTCACTGGAGAAGGCGATGCTGGACCCGGTTTTGCGAACCTGCGGTGATGAAACCGGCCGGCGCCGCCGCGACAATGAACCGCCACTTTCCCCGGAGCCCACGATGGACCAGTCCCCCGCCCCGTTGCTGACGTTCGTGAATCCGCAGTTCCACGCTGGCCGCAACCTCAGCGTCCGCCGCGGCAGCCGCTGGCACGGGGTGGCGCAGGCGCGCCTGCAACTGCCACCCGGCGTACCGGAAATCACGGTGCCGCTGACCACCCAGCTGCGCCACTTCAACACGCTCACCGCCGCTGACCTGGCCGATGAGCACGACCCCAGCTGCCGCACACCGGAGGGGTTGCTGGCGGTGCTGCAGCAGATCTACCCCGGCTTCCAGGCCGATGAGACGGTGACGCTGGTGCACTTCCAGATGGACTGAACGGACAACGGCGCCACGCAGGATGCGACGCCGTTGCCGTTGTACCGCCTGCGATCAGTTCGCGGCGGCCGCGCGCAGATGCGTACCGACCGGCGCGGAGAAGGTGCGACCGTCAGTGACATCCCAGTTGATCGACCAGGTCATCACCCCGCGGAAGCCCGGGTACGGCTGCGCCGGCTTGACGTCGTCACACTGGCTGGCAGTGGTCAGGCAGTCGAAAGCGCGGGTGATGTCGGCCGGGGTGGCATAGCCGTTGCCGGCCGCGCGCAGGCCCGAGGGCACCGCCAGCGCCACCTGGTCGGCGCGCAGGCCGTCGAAGCGGCCCTTGCCACCGGCCAGCTCGAAGCCTTCGATCAGCATCTTCGCCGAACCGACCAGCATGTCCACGCTGCCACCGGGATACTTCTCGGCGCGGTACGGCGTGGGCAGGCCGCCGTTGTTGTAGAGCTGCACGTGCAGCAGGTCCAGCTCGTCGCGCAGGCCGTCGATCAGCGGCAGGTAGGCGCCCCAGATGCCGTCCATCGACACGAAGCCGCCCTGCACATACGGGTGCTCCGGCGCCATCGACACGTACAGGTTCGGGTACATGGCGTGCAGGCGCTTCACCGCCGAGACCAGGTGCGGCACCACCGGTGCGCCATGGGTGACGCCGGCGATCTTCTCCAGATCGATGTCGATGCCGTCAAAGCCGAACGTGTTGATCGCCTCGGCGGTGGTGGCCACGAAGTTGTCCTCGTCGCGCCGGGTGTTCAGGGTCACCGTACCCAGCTCGCCGCCAAAAGACAGCACCACGATCTTGCCCTGTGCGCGCTTGGCGGCGATATCGGTGATCAGCTGCGCGCGATCCAGCGCCGGATCGGGGGTGAAGGCCACCTTGCCCTCGCCCTTGTCCTGGGCGAACGCCAGCACGATCACGTCCCAGCTGTCATCGACCTGGCCCAGCGGCAGCACGCCGATGCCATTGTCGAAGTTGTGCAGATAGCCGATCAGCGCATGTTTGGGCAGCGGATGGCTGTTGCCCGGGGCAACGCCGGCCTGCGAAACCGGCGCTGCGGGTGCATCCGCCGCCGGCGCGCTGGCCGGGTCGGGCTGCGCCTGGCAACCAAGGGTGGAAACCAGCGCCAGGGCGCAGGCGAGCAGACTGATCGACTTCATCGCAATCCGGAAGATGTGAAGGAAGCCCGATTCTAGGCCCAGTCCTCCCTGCCAAAACCATTCAAAAACATCAACTTATGAAAGTTGTCCGGGTTTGGCCTGCCATGTCTTGGCAGTGGCTCCAGCAGTGTCTGGACCTGCCCGGCATTGGCCTCGCCCCGCCTGTCGGCCGGCGCGAAATGTCCGCCGCTCAAGTGCACATTTTCATGCGCCGCTCGGCGTCCCACAGCGCACGCCGCGCCTGGTCGTAGGCGTTGTCGGCGGCGCTGGGCAAGCTGTGTTCGGCTTCCACCGGATCGGCGCCGTGGCTGTAGCGGTACTCCACCCGCTGCAACGTCTCCAGCTGGGACAGCGCCGGGGCCAGCCAGTGGCTGCGCTGCGCCGTGCTGCAACGCGGATAGCGCTGCTCCAGATCACCCAGCGCCGCACGGATACGGCGGCTGGCCTCCCCTTTCAGATCGGGGGCTTTCTCGTAGCGGATCGGCGCAGCCTTCCAGGCATCGCCGGTGGCCTCGCTGCCCAGGTCCGAGGGGCGTTCGTGCCGCGCCGGGTTGAAGGCGATATCCGGCGGCCGCCGCGCCTCAGCCGCCTGGATGTCTTCACCATAGATAAGGCTCTCCGAGCGTTTCTGCCGTGTTCCGGCACGCCTGCCCGAAAACAGGTTGGCCGTTGCACGCTCGCCTACGCCCGTGGCCAGTTCATCGCGATGCTCGAAGACACGCTCGGCATCGCTCTGCTGTTTTGCCTCACCCACGGTATCCGGTGCGAGCACCGCCTGGCCGTCGCTTCCATATAGCGGCGGCGAACGCGGCGCGCTCGCCGGGACCGGTGCTGCGGCAGGAACAGGGGCGGGTACGGTGTCGACCGCGGCGGTGGCACGCGGCGGCGACTGGCGCGATGGCGCCGTTTGTGGCGACGGGGTGCCGGGCAATGCCGTGCCTGTCACCGGCCGTGCCGGCAGCAGCCAGCGCAACTGGATACGCGTCTCCGGACGCGATTCGCGCACCGGCGGCCACTGCCACAGCAATCGCAGCAGCAGCGCAGACACCGCGACCGCCGCCAGGATCGCCACGGCATGGGTCCACAACGGTTCTGGCGAGCGGACTGGGCGCATGCGACTCCATGGGACAAGGGCCACAGGACGGTCAGCGGCCCTGTCGCGGCGTATTGGCAGCAGCAACAGACCGGCAAAACCGCAGCGAGTTCCAATATCGGCGCCGGCAGGGGCATGATCGGGTTATCGCGCCGGATCGCCAGCACCGGCCTTCGTTGTCGCCGTATCGAGGAGTCGTGCCGTGAATACCGTTGCATCGCAGAATCTGGATGAAAGCGTCGCCAAACAGCTGTTCTTCGGCCAGATCGCCGAGGACGTGCTGTTTCCCTATCCGCAGATCCGCGAGCGCGACCGGGAAATGCTCGGGGCGATGACCGAGGCCATCGACCAGTTCCTGACAGACAAGAGCGCCGCGCTCAAACAGTACGACCGCGATGCCGAGCAGCCGGAGGAGTTCATCCAGGCCTTGCGCGAGATGGGTCTGTTCGGCCTGATCATTCCCGAGGAACACGGCGGACTGGAGCTGTCCAACGGCGCCTATGCGCGCGTGCTGGGCCAGACCAGCAGCCACGACAGCTCGGTGTCGCTGACCATCGGCGCGCACAGCTCGATCGGCATGAAGGGGCTGCTGCTGTTCGGCAGCGACGAGCAGAAGCAGCGCTATCTGCCGCAGCTGGCCAGCGGCGAGATGATCGCCGCGTTCTGCCTGACCGAATCCGGCGCCGGCTCCGATGCCGCGGCGATCCGCACCAGGGCCAGCCGCAACGAGGACGGCAGCTGGACCCTCAACGGCGAGAAGATCTGGATCACCAACGGCGGCATCGCCGGCTTCTACACCGTGTTCGCCCGTACCGACACGCCCGAGGGCAAGGTCACCGCGTTTATCGTCGAGGCCGGCTGGGAGGGCGTCAGCCACGGCCCGCACGAAGACAAGATGGGCATCCGTGCCTCCTCGACCACCACCGTCGCCTTCACTGACGTGCGCGTGCCGGCGGCCAACGTGCTCGGCCCGGTCGGCAAGGGCTTCAAGGTCGCGATGAACATCCTCAACAGCGGTCGCACCGGGCTGGGCGGCGGCGCGGTCGGCGGCATGCGCGCGCTGATCCGGCTGGCCAGCGCGCAGGCCAACGAGCGCCGCCAGTTCGGCCAGACCATCGGCGAGTTCGGGCTGGTGCGCGAGAAGATTGCGCAGATGACGGTGGACTGCTTCGCCGCCGAAAGCGCGGTGTGGATGGTCGCGCACCTGATCGACAGCGGCCGCAGCGACTATTCGGTGGAAGCGGCGATGAGCAAGGTGTTCGCCAGCGAGGCGGTGCAGCGCGCCTGCTACGAGGCACTGCAGATCGCCGCCGGCAACGGTTTCATGCGCGAGTTCCCCTACGAGCAGATGACCCGCGACACCCGCATCCTGTCGATTTTCGAAGGCACCAACGAGATCCTGCGGCTGTATGTGGCGCTGTCCGGGCTCAAGGGCGTGGGCGCGACGTTGAGTGAACTGCAGAGCGCGGTCGGCGGCATCTTCAACGATCCGATCAAGGGTTTCGGCGTGCTCGGCGACTACGCCGGGCGCCGCATGCGCGAAGCCACCGGCTATGGCACCGACCGCATCGCCCATCCGCTGGCGCCGGAGCTGCGCAAGCTGGCGGCGCTGTGCGAGAAGTACACGGTCGAACTGTCCAAGGTCTCGGACCGGCTGCTGCGCAAGCACGGCAAGCACATCGCCGATCAGCAGCACGCGCAGAAGCGCATCGCCGATATCGCCATCGATGTGTTCGTCGGGTTGTGCGTGCTCTCGCGCGCCGACAGCCTGGTCAAGCAGTCACACCCGGCCGCCGGAGAAGGGGTCACCATCGCCGGGCTGTTCGCCCGCCAGGCACGCCGCCGTCTGGCCCGCAACGTGCGCGGGCTGGAGCGCAACGAGGACGCGCAGGTCGAGCAACTGGCCGCTTCGGTACTGGAACGCGGCAACTACGCTTTCGACGTGCTCTGAGAGGAATCAAAAGCGCGGGCCGCTCCCGGCGACGGTCGGGGGTGACGGGGGAGACCCGCCGGTTCAGATGCGCTGCGCGTTCAGGGCCTTCTCGATGTCATCCAACGGGATGTTGGTCCAGTCCTTGACGATCTCGGCATGCAGCCGCGCCTGCACCTCCTTGTGCAGCTGTGGCCGGATCTCGCCCAGCGACACCGCATCGGCCACCAGCACCAGCCGCTCGAAGTGGTGTGCCAGCGCCTGCCGGTTCAACCAGTCGGCAAGCAGCTTCACAAACGCGGCCTCACCGGTGTCGTTCTCTTTGGGCTGCAGGCCCGAAGGACCGACATTTTCCGTATCCAGCGTGGGGGTCGGATCCTGATGCAGCTTGAGTTGGGTTTCGGTCCCCACATTGCGCAGTACGCGTACGCTGCGGCCATTGGCCACCACAACCCAGGTACCTTGAGGAATCAGCGACATCTCATCACCTTGCAGACTTGGGGCAGGAACCGCAGCCTAACGGGGCCGATGTGAGGCTCCTGTCCCGGCCCCTGACCACCCGGCGCGGCACGCCGTTTAGGCCGGCACCGGGCGCTTCCCGTACACTGGCAGCCCTCGCCGCCGTCATTCGACTGTCCGACGGGTCCGGCGCGAGCCGCCCGTTTCCGCTGCCCTTGCACGCCACGGCACTTCCTCCCGTCTCGGCAATGGACCGGCACATGATCAAGACCGATATCACCCCCACGCTCGAACACACCGCGTTCGATTTTTTCTACGCGTTCGCCCGCTTCGAGTTCTGCATGAAGGAAGCCGGCTACCTGAAGTCGGACAAGCCCGGCAAGAAGGCCGAGCCGAACTGGGACAAGTTCGTGCGCAGCAACCGCACCCGCTACACCTTGTCACCCGATGCGCTGGCGCTGCTGGAAGCCGGCCCGCAGCAGCAGATCAGCACCTCGCACGGCAAGCTGGCCTGGCGCGAGATCGAGTTCGATGAGAACGAATTCGAACTGCAGGCGGTGGCGATCCTGCTGCGCGCGGCACGCAACAATGTCTTCCACGGCGGCAAGCGCGGCAACAGCGGCTGGGACGACGTGAACCGCACGATGCGGATCCTCACCCACGGCAAGACCGTGCTGGATGAACTGGCGCAGTTCGCCAAATTCGTCGAGTACAACCGCGGCTGAGCGCACGGCCGGGGTGAACGGTGCGCACCGGCTCAGCTGCCGGAGACGCCATCCTCGGCCCACACCCCTTCCCTGCGCACGCGCCGCATCAGCCCGCGACTGTGGCGGTCCATGCCGTGCACCCGTACTGTGGCGCCGTGATGGCGCAGCCGCGTGACCACCTTGTCCAGCGCCGCCACCGCGGTGATGTCCCACAGCCGCGCACCATCCAGGTCGATCACCACCCGGGTACCGGGCAAGGTCCGTGGATCGAACGCGTCGATGAACGGATCGGCCGAGGCGAAGAACACCTGGCCAGTGACCCGGTAGGTGCGCACACCGCCGGTGTCCTCGATGCGGATATCCAGCAGCTGCGCCACTTTCAGCGCGAAGAACACGCCACTGAGCAGCACGCCCACGCCCACACCGGCGGCCAGGTTATGGGTGCCCAGGGTGACCGCCACCGTCGCCAGCATCACCACCCCGGACAGGCGCGGGTGCCGTCTCAACGCACCGAAGCTGCGCCAGTCGAAGGTGGAGACGCTGACCATCACCATGATCGCGACCAGAGCGATCACCGGCACCTGCGCCATCCAGGGTTTGAGCAGCACCATCAGCATCAGCAGGAACACGCCGGAAAACAGGGTGGACAGGCGGCCGCGACCGCCGTATTTCACATTGCCCACGGTCTGCCCGATCATGCCGCAGCCGGCGATGCCGCCGAACAGGCTGCTGGCGATATTGGCCGCACCCAGACCAATGCTTTCACGGTGCTTCGGGCTGGGCGTGTCGGTCAATTCGTCCACCACGCGCGCGGTCATCAACGACTCCAGCAGTCCCACCATCGCGATCGCCAACGCAGGCATCGCGATGATCCGCAGCGTCTGCAGGTCCCACGGCACCTCGGGCAGCCCCAGCCACTGTGGCAGCGCGCCCGGCAGCTGGCCCAGGTCGGCCACCGTGCTCACCGGCAGTTGCAGCAGCACCGCCAGCAGGCTCAGCACCACGATGCAGATCAGCGGTGAGGGAATCACCCGGACCCCGGGCAGCGGCAGGTATGGCAACCCGTAGATGATCGCCAAGCCCAGCCCCAGCAGCGCCCAGGTCGCCGCATTGGCCGCCTCCAGATGCGGCAGCTGCGCGGCGAAGATCAGGATGGCCAGCGCGTTGACGAAGCCGGTGCGCACCGAGCTGCTGACAAAGCGCATCAGCACATCCAGTCGCAACGCGCCGAACAGCACCTGCACCGCGCCGGCCAGCAGTCCGGCGGCGAACAGATAGGGCAGCCCATGCGCGGACACCAGCGGCGCGGCCACCAGTGCCACTGAACCGGCCGCGGCGGTGATCATCGCCGGGCGCCCGCCAAACACCGCGATCACGATGCTGAGCACGAACGAGGCGAACAGCCCCACCTGCGGGTCCACGCCGGCCACGAAGGAGAACGCGATGACCTCGGGAATCAGCGCGAACGTGGCGACCGCGCCGGCCAGCAGCTCGCGCAGCGGATGGGCACGCCACTGCGCCAGTTCGGATCGGAGAAAGGACATGGATTGGGCAGCCTGGAACAGCGGACGCGCGTAACCGACGGCGCGGCGGCGGCCCGCGGGCCGGAAAGGGGGCGGATTATGCGGCCTGGCTGGGCTGCGGACAAAATTCGCCCGCGGTCACGCAAGTCCACCGCCAGCCTCGGCACGACTTCCCCCCGTTCCGGGTGACCTTGAATGCGGGCCCGGTCAGGTACGATGCACGCCCCTTCCCAACGCCACCGGTGCTGCGGCGCTCCGCCACCCGGCTTCGATCTCCCATGCCCCACTACACCGGCCCGCTGCTCACCCGCCCCCTGCTCGAGCGGCTGCGGACGGCGCTCAACAACGGCGCCCAACAGATCCACGCCTCGTTCGATCTGGGCCGCAGCGAGACCGCCGTGATCCTCGCTGAGGACGGCTGGCAGTGGCACGGACAGCGCTTTGCGTGGCCGGACAAACTCAAGGACCGTACCATCTATTACTGGGATGGCGATGCCTTCAGCGCCGCCTCGCGGTTCGGCAGCGCGCTGTACAAGCTGGTGCCTACCGACTGGGGTATTCCGACCTTCGAGATCGACGGCATCAAGATGCTGGTCAGCGCGCAGCTCTCGCCGCTGGACGATGCGCGGCGCAAGGTCGCGCTGGTGGAGCCGCGGGGCAAGCAGCTGCTCGACACCTGCGGCGGCATGGGCTACTTCGCCGCCTGCTGCCTTGCTGAAGGAGTGGCCGGCATCCGCTCGTTCGAGAAGAGCAGCGAAGTGCTGTGGCTGCGCACGCTCAACCCGTGGTCGCCCGACCCGGAAGCCGCTTCCGCACACGGCCGGCTGCATCTGGCCCACGGCGATGTGTCACGCGAAATCGAACACCTGGCCGATGCCTCGATGGATGCGGTGCTGCACGACCCGCCGCGCTTCGGGATCGCCGGGGAACTCTACTCGCAGGTGTTCTACGATCAGCTGGCGCGCGTACTGCGCCCCGGCGGCAAACTGTTCCACTACACCGGCGCGCCGAACAAACTCACCAGCGGCCGCGACTTACCCCGCGAAGTCGCCAGCCGCCTGCAGAAAGCCGGCTTCAAGACCGGGCTGGCGCTGGACGGGGTGCTGGCGGTGCGACGCTGACCGCAACAGGGCGGCGGCGCTCCACCGCCCCGGCACAGCGCTTCAAGGGCCGGGCTTGATCGCGATCTTCAACACGCCGTCGCGCTGGTGCGAGAACAGATCGTAGGCGGCGACGATGTCGTCCAGCGCGTAGTGGTGGGTCACCAGCGCCCCGAAATCGGCGCGTCCGGACGCGACCACGTTCATCAGCCGACGCATGCGCTCCTTGCCGCCCGGGCACAGTGCGGTGTTGATCCTGTGGTCGCCCAGGCCCGAGGCGAACGCCGCCAGCGGAATCTTCAGGTCCTCGGAGTACACACCGAGGCTGGAAAGCGTGCCACCGGGCTTGAGGATACGCAGCGCCGATTCAAACGTACCCTGCGTACCCAGCGCCTCGATGGAACTGTCCACGCCGCGACCGCCGGTGAGCTTCATGATCTCGTCCACCACATCGCAGTTGCGGAAATTCAGCACCACGTCGGCCCCCATCGCCTTGGCGATCTGCAGCCGGTGCTCATTCCCATCGACGGCGATGATGGTCGAGGCCCCCAGCAGCCGCGCCCCGGCGGTGGCGCACAGGCCGATCGGACCCTGCGCGAATACCGCCACCACATCGCCGATGCGGATGTTGGCGTTCTCCGCCCCCTTGAAGCCGGTGGACATGATGTCCGGGCACATCAGCACCTGCTCGTCGCTCAGCCCGTCGGGAATCGGCGCCAGGTTGGCCTGCGCGTCGGGCACCAGCACATACTCGGCCTGGGTGCCGTCGATCATGTTGCCAAAGCGCCAGCCGGCGGTGGCCTTGTAACCGTGGCAGCCGCAGCGGCCGCTGGCGATCAGGTAGCTGCCATCCTGCGAGGCCACCCCGTCCTGCGCGGCGTAGGAATTGAAGTTGGGGCAGATCGCCCCGGCGATCACCCGCTGCCCTTCGGTGTAGCCCTGCACCGCACTGCCGAGCTTCTCGATCACCCCGACCGGCTCATGGCCGACGGTCAGTCCTTTGGCGACCGGGTACTCGCCTTTGAGGATATGTACATCGGTCCCGCAGATGGTGGTGGTGGTGATGCGGATCAGCGCATCGTTGGGACCGACATCAGGGATGGGTTTGTCGGCCAGCTCGATACGCCCGGGCTCAACGAATACGGCAGCTTTCATCATGCTCATGATGCATTCCTCAGCGAGGGAAGGGGCCCGGCCGCCACCGGTCGGGCCGAGCATACTCCCGGCGTGGTAACGGCCTGTTGACGGCACAAGCCACCTCGCCAGCCCAGTGCAGGCCGCCCAAACCCCGGGCGCCGGGAAGTTCCCCTCCCCGCGCACACGGGCTGCGCCAAACCCGCCACGCCGGCATGCCCCTTGCCCGCACACCCCGCAGACGCGCTCACATCGACGTTACGCCGGGATCACGCCAACAGCCATCGCGCACAAAAAAGGCACCGGAGTGGAAACTCCCGGTGCCTTCCATGGTCCCACCAGCAATCACATTCGTCACCCAAGAGATTGCTGGGGAAGAACTTCTCTCTGACGGCCCGCCGCGGTTACTCGCAGCGTTACTCACATTCGCCAGAAGGGGACTGGATTCGAAGCCTGACGATCGCTGTGAGCCGTGGAGCAATGGTCCCACGCTGTACAGGAAAGTACTATTCCAGTCTTCTTCATCGTGCCGCGCTTGGGGCTCACCCCCATGGGCCGTGGGGACAATTGGACAGGGGACGTAGCCGATGGCCGCCACACAGAAGCCGGGACGCGATGGCGTCAAGTATTGGCGAGCCGTCGACGCCATTGAGGCGTTGGGCAGCGCGTCGCTGGCCGAGGTTGAGGAGTGGGACCTGTCGCACCACCCTCACGACCCGTTGGGCAACGCCCGCGCCGACCTGGAGCTGTTCACGGTCAACTCGCCCAGTCGAGTGCACTACAACTACTCGCGCACGAACTGGCGAAGTGACCAGGATCACCCGCACGACCGCTTGTTCAAACTGGTCGATCCCGGCCCGCCGCGGCGCACCCGCTACGTGCTGTTCAATCCAGCGGATCACGGGCACGTAGCCCTGCAAAAGGGTGGCGACGGAAAGTGGAAGGTCCTGCCCCTGGTCATCCATGACCAGGGGCAGGTGGAGGCAGATGCGCAAGCGGGGGCGTTCGCCGCTCCAGTGGATAGCGACCACGACGCCCGCGTTTGGGCGATGCGCGCCGTGGCCCAGCGCCGCGGCGGTAATCCCCCCATTAACCAGAGTTCTGAGAAGTAGAGCTATGCGGCCATGGCCAACCGCTGCTTGGGGGTGATGCCGCCCAAGGCCATGTTTGGGCGTTCATGGTTGTACATCCACATCCATT